>NZ_JASCOY010000080.1:0-20524 GCF_029960075.1 Pseudomonas sp. PS02290 | reverse complement strand
CCAGTTGAAAGCGGCCGGCAAGGCCCAGGTGGATCCGGATGCAGACGAAGAATGAACTCACCCCAGTGCAGACAGAGACCTTGGCGTTCATCGCCGGGTATATCGCTCAGCATGGCTACTCGCCGACTATCGCGGAGATCGCCAAGGCCCAGCGCGTGAACGTGAATGCGATAGGCGACCGAATCGTGAGGATGGTGAAAAAAGGCGCCCTAACCAAAGCTGACGGCATTGCGCGCAGCATACGGCCCGTGACGGAGGCATAACGTTCAGCGCTGGATGTTATACATACTGAAGACCTGCGAGGACACCCGCCACGGAACAACGTTATGGCCAATCGTTGCGCGGAAAATCGAGCTGACTATCAGCAAGAGGCTTTGCGTGTAACTGCAGAATGATTCTTATATGCCAGGCGAAGTGTTGTCAGCCTTCAAAGCTGCGTGACCTCGGGCAAGGCCAGCGGCAACGGCCTGATCTTTCGTTTTGAATTCTCCTTCGCGTAAAGGCATCAATGACCTACCGCGCGCGTCGATGTCTAAGATATCCCAGCCTTTGCTTAGGCCATAGTTCGAGACCTGCACAGCGACTACGCCGTCAGACTCGCGTGATAAAACTGACATTCATTACTCCCAAGCCCGACCCCGTGCCGGGCACCACGTATAGCCTACCACCAGCCTGTTCGCCACCATGACGACAGAAAACCCTTGTCGAGCATGCGTAACATCCGTTGCTGGACGTCACGCAGACCTGACAATCAGTGGATCAACGGCAGCGCACCCGCTGCCGACTCGATTGCGCTTGAGGCCTCACCCACATCCTCTGCATCGTAGAACTGCTCGCCGTACATCGACTGAATCGCCAACTCCGTGAGCTCGTCGATATCGACGCAGCATTCCTGCGCCGCAACCAGCACTGCCTTCAGCGCCATCCGCAAAACCCTTTCCCTGTCTTCGCTCATTACCGTATCCCTTCCTGTGGAGAGGTAAGCGTAGGCGATAATCCCGTTAATAGGACGCTGGGATTAATGGGTTTGCAGTGCATCGGCCGCAACTTCTATCTCGATGATAGCCATCGGCACGTGCTCGGCGTCATAGGCGCGGTACATCAAGAGTTCATCAGCCGCCGCCTCGGACAGCTCATCGAGATTCATGCCGTGCTTCCGTGACACGTTCAAAACCGCTTTCAGCGCCAGCAACAACGCCCTTTCCCTGTCTTCACTCATGACCGTATCCCTTCCTGTGGAGCGGTAAGCGTAGCCCATTCCCCGAAGGACCCTCATGACTATCTCCGCTCCGGTGATCCGCTACCACGGCGCCAAGTTCAGGCTGGCGCCGTGGGTGCTCCAGCACTTTCCGCCCCACACCTGCTACGTCGAATCGTTCGGCGGCGCCGCCGGCGTGCTCATGCAGAAGCCGCGATCGTATGCGGAGGTCTACAACGACCTCGATGGCGACATCGTGAACTTGTTCCGCACGCTGCAGGACACAACCACGCGGGTAGCACTGACCGAGCGCCTGCTGCTGACGCCTTACTCGCGGGCAGAGTTCGAGCTTTCGTGGGAGTCGACAGATGATCCTGTTGAACGTGCAAGGCGCACGATCATGCGGGCACAGATGGGGTTCGGCTCTGCAGGAGCGACGAAGGGAGTCACAGGATTCCGCATCGACACGAAGCGTCAGTACGGCACGGCACAGTCACTGTGGGCCGAATATCCCGACTCGATCGCGGAAGTGGGTCGGCGGCTGGCGGGCGTTTTGATTGAGAACCGGCCGGCGATCGAGGTCATCACAGCACATGATGCGCCGACCACGCTTCATTACGTTGATCCGCCCTATGTGCATGACACCAGGTACAGGGGCGCATCGAGTGGGCGGTATTACCGGCACGAGATGGACGACACCGAACACCGAAAGCTGCTGAACGTTTTGCTCGAGCTAGAAGGAATGGTCGTCCTTTCCGGGTACCCGAGCGAGCTCTATAGCGAGCTGCTTCTGGACTGGAGCTGTTACAGCACATCGGCACGCATCTCTGCAGCGCGCGGAACAGCAAGCCGCACTGAATGCATCTGGCTGAACCCCACCTGTGTCGATCGAGTCAGTCAGATCGGCCTGGACCTGGGCGAACGCGCCTAACCCCCCCTTTCCCAACTCTGAGTCACGCCACTGGCGAGGATCCCCTATGTCTGCACGTCAGAAGAAACACCCCTTCGATTTCAAAACTCAGTACGGCCTTGGCTTCGATCCGCAAGACGATGAAATCGTCGTGGACTTCTTCTGCGGTGGTGGGGGCGCCGGCACCGGGCTAGAAATGGGCCTCGGTCGCAAGGTCAGCGTGGCGAAGAACCACAGCGCCAAAGCGATTAGCATGCACACCATCAACCACCCGGGCGCTAAGCACTTCACCACCGACGTGTTCGACGGCGATCCGGACACTGAGTGTGGTGGTAAGGCGGTGGGCTGGTTCCACATGTCCCCGGACTGCACCCACCACAGCCAGGCCGCCGGCGGGCAACCGCGCAAGCGAGAGATCCGCAACCTCTCTTGGATCGGCTTGAAGTGGGCAGGCAAGAAGAAGCCTCGAGTCATCAGCCTGGAAAACGTGAAGCAGATCCTGCAATGGGGCCGGCTGATTGCAAAGCGCGACAAGGCGACCGGACGCGTCATCAAACTGGGGGGCGCGATCGCCGCACCTGGTGAGGTCGTGCCGGTAGACCAGCAGTTCCTGATTCCAGATCCGAAGCAGCGCGGGCGCACGTGGCGCCGATTCGTCGCCCTGCTTGAAGGCATGGGCTACGTCGTTGAATGGAAGGTAATTAAGGCATGTGACTTCGGCGCGCCAACCAGCCGCGAACGGCTGTTCATGCTCGCTCGCTGCGATGGGCAGCCGATCATCTGGCCGGAACCGACCCACGCCAAGAAGCCGGCCAAGGGCCAGAAGCCATGGCGCACCGCCGCGGAGTGCATCGATTTCTCCGATCTGGGGAAAAGCATTTTCGGCCGCAAGAAAGACCTCGCCCCTGCCACGCTGCGGCGCGTAGCGAAAGGCATGAAGAAATTTGTGATTGACAACGCGACGCCCTTCATCGTGCCGATTGCCAACTGGTCCGGCGAAACCGTTCAGTCGGCAGGTCAGCCCTTGCGCACGGTCACCTCATACCCGAGAGGCGGCGCGTTCTCGGTCGTCAGCCCGGTTATCGCGCCAGCCACGCACCAAGGCAGCGACCGCATCAACGATCCACTTGAGCCGCTGCCGACAGTGACGTGCGCCAACCGCGGAGAGCTGACGCTGATCAGTCCCACGCTGGTTCAGGCCGGTTACGGCGAGCGGGCCGGTCAAGAGCCGCGGGTACCGGGATTGGATCAGCCACTTGGCACCGTGGTCGCCGGCGGCGTTAAGCACGCATTGACCAGCGCTGTTCTGGTAGGAGCTGGCGGGCCGGAGTACTCCGGAAAGCCGACGGCTGCCGATCAACCCGTTGGCACCCTGCTCGCGCAGAATCACCGGGGCATTGCTGCCGCATCACTTGTCCAACTCGGCAATGGTGACAAAGCCGGATCCGCGCCGCGCACGGCAGACCTGCACGACCCGCTCGGCACGATCATGGCTTCGGGCGGCAAGTACGGCGTAGCCGCTGCGCACCTGGTGAAGTTTCGTTTCGACGATGCGGGCAAGCCGCTGGACGAACCGCTGCCTACGATCACCAGCGGCGGCAATTACCAGCGCCCTGCCGGCGCCGCTCACGCAATGGGCATTGCCACAGCGCATCTGCTGCACCTGCGCGGCAACTGTGACGCGCGGGACACTGACGATCCGCTGCACACGATCAGCGCTGGCGGAACGCATCACGGACTCGTCACCGCTTTCATGGAGCGCCAGTTTGGCGCCAGCGTCGGCCAGCTCCTGGATGAGCCCGCGCCGACCATCACGGCGGGCGGCGGAGGGAAGAGCTCGCTTGTCAGTTTCGAGCTGTCACCCGAGCACGAAGAAGGTGCCTTGCGAGTTGCTGCTTTCCTGATCAGCTACTACGGCACCGAGAACATGAGCGGCTGCGACCAGCCCGCGCCGACGATCACCACGAAGGATCGCCTCGGCCTGGTCACCGTGATGGTAAAGGGCACGCCGTACGTGATCGTCGACATCCGGCTGCGGATGCTGCAACCGGCTGAGCTGTACCGGGCGCAGGGCTTCCCCACGGACTACATCATCACGCACGGCGCCGACGGCAAGCCGTTTACTAAAACCGAGCAGGTCCATATGTGCGGCAACAGCGTCAGCCCACCGCCGATGGCCGCCCTCGCCCGAGCCAATGATCCGTGGCGTACCAACGTTCAGCACCAGGTGGCCGCATGAAGCGCATCTACCTCAGCGGGCCCATGACGGGCCTGCCCGATTACAACTACCCCGCATTCAATGCAGAAGCCGCCCGCCTCCGCGCCCTCGGTTACACCGTCGAGAACCCCGCCGAGAACCCGCTGCAGGCCGACGCGCCCTGGCACATGTGCATGCGTGACGCGATCCGTCAGATGCTGACCTGCGACACAGTGGCGTTCCTGCCGGACTGGCGTCAGTCCCGCGGCGCCAACGTAGAAATTGAACTCGCCATCCATCTCGGTATGGCCGTCATTCCAGCAAACGGCATTTTTACGCCGCAGGAGGGGCTATGAGCAATCAAGCAAAGCGGTTGAGCGGTTGTCCTGCAGAGCGGCTGGCGTACTGTCGCGGCGGGGATGGCCGCGCAGTGGTGAAGGAGCGGACGCCGCAGGATTACGCGATCGAGCACGCCGGCTACCTTGCCAAAGCAGCGGACAGTGTCCACGAGGCGTACCAGGCCTATTCGCTAGCTCAGATGAATGTGGATGAACGCGCTGACGACGGCGAAGGCGAGCTCGCTGAGTTGGTTGATTCGGCCCGCGCCGACCTGCACGAGGCACTGAAGGAACTGCGCGGCATGGTGTACGAGTTCCGCAAGCGACGCGACCGCGCAATCCCGCAGTAACCCCGCCGCCCGTTCGGCTCCACCCTACCCCTAATGCCCACCGCGATTAGGCGGCAGCCTTACTGAGATGAAGGTGTAGCTCAACGAACGCTTCCTGTTGCGCGCTTACCGCCGATTTCCATTCGTGAGTACCTATTGATGATGCCGAGATCAACCCTGACATGACAGCGGTTGCGTCCTCTAGTACCAAAATCAACTGCTGCGCTGCGTTTGTGAAATTTTGAGCGGACTGCATGTGGGTATCCTCAAACGTGAAGCAACCGAAAATTGCTCTCCAATGCATCCGAGCCATCGCTGAAGCATTCATTCATCGAGTCGGATCGCCGGTCTCCCCCCTTATCCCTATTGCCTGCTGCTTATGCGGCGAGGAGACATCTGTGCGCTTGAAAAAGCTGGAGCGCGAGCAGGTCCGCATGAAATACGGCGGCCGCTGCGCATATTGCGGCATCGAACTTGGTGACCGCTGGCACGTCGACCACCTGCAAGCCGTTCGGCGCGGAACAAGTCATCGCTGGGAAGGCAAGGCCGAGCGCCCGCAGAACCACAACCTGGACAACATGATGCCAGCCTGCGTGCCTTGCAATCTGAGCAAGTCCCAAATGCCTCTGGAGGCATGGCGCACTTACCTGGTGGGCCATGTCAACAGCCTCAACCTCTACCACCCCATCTACCGACTCGCGAAGGCATACGGCCTGGTCGTCGAGACGGCGGCGCCAGTGGTGTTCTATTTCGAGAAGGAAAAGCCATGAGCCGCAGCGGATACAGCGACGATTGCGAAAACTGGAGCCTGATCTGCTGGCGGGGCGCAGTCACTTCGGCCATGAAGGGCAAGCGCGGCCAGGCGTTCCTGCTTGAACTTCGCGACGCAATGGATGCCATGCCCGAAAAGCGCTTGGTCGCTGACGTCCTGGAGGCTGATGGGCAGTTCTGCACGATCGGCGTGCTTGGGGCAAAGCGCGGCATCAACATGGAAGGCCTTGACCCTGATGATCGTGAAGACGTGGCAAAGGCGTTCGGCATCGCTCCGGCGCTTGCCGCTGAGATTGTCTTCATGAACGACGAGGGCAGCTGGAACGCGGAGACGCCTGAAGAGCGCTGGGTGCGCATGCGGGAATGGATTGAGTCGAATATTCAGCAGGTGGCGGCGTGAGCGAACAAGCGTTCCCGGACGCTCGACGCAAGATAGTGGGCGAGACCTTCATCCACGTCGACGTCGTGGTGAAAGAAATTATCACCAAAAATACCGCGAAGTCAGTCATCCATCGAACCCGCACCCGAGCCCTGTTGCTCGAGTGCGGTCACGCAATCGAGGTCACCCGATTCAACAAGGTGCCGACACGCAACACGGTCTGCCATGTCTGCGACCTGCCCCGCGTTCAGCATGAAATGAAAAAGCTGGACGAGAAGCTGAAGCGCGCCAGCAAAGCCTAACCCCCTCCCCATCTATCAACATGCCTGCCGGTGTACGGCGGGCGGAGTACTCCCATGCCTCAGAAAAACACACCCAAGCCTTGGACTGTTCACCACCGAATGACCGATTGCGTGACGTTCGAAGGAAGGCACGGACAGGAAAACCTGTTCCTGCAGAACGTGGACGGCTATTTCGCATGTCAGAACCCGGAGGACGCCGCACTGGTATCCGCGTCGCCCGAATTGCTGACTATTGCCCAGCGCCTCATCCAGTGGGATCTGGACTACCCGGTGAACTGCAATGACGGATATGCCGGACTCAAAGCGCTGAACGAAATCATCGCAGATGGCAAGGCTGCAATCGCAAAGGCAACGAAACCACTCAACCTCGCATAGACCCCGGACGGGGAAGAGGCATCCCATGAAGCGTGAACTGATCAAGATCAGCGAATTTCAGCGGCGGCGCTGGGGCGAAAACGGAACACCGCCCTGCCCCCAGGCAATCCGCAACTACATCCGAGACGGCAAGCTTCCAGGCGAGCAGATCGGCAAACTCTGGTATATCGACTGGGCGGCATTCAACAAAGCCGCCGGCAACGATCTCGTCGCGATGGTATTGAAAGGAGCTGCATGATGGTCCCACGGCCGCGCAACAAGTCGAACAAAGGCTTGCCGCAGAACCTTTACTTGGATGACCGGCGCGGTACATACCGGTACCGGCGCCCGACTGATGGAAAGTGGTTTCAGTTCGGCTCCGACCGGGTGAAGGCTGTGGATGCGGCCAAGCAACTGAACTTAGCATTCATGCAGGGCGCCGACCTGGTCGGCGTGGTACTGGGTGAATCAGCCGAGCTGTTCACCGCCTTCCTGGATGATTACGAGAAGAACGTGCTGCCGCCGCGCGAGCTGTCGACGGGAACGCTCGGACTTTACGCCGTGCACTTCCGCAGATTCCGACGTGAGTTCGAAGGAAAGGCTGTCGATCAGATCTCGATCCGCATGATCGCGCAAATGCTCGACCTGTTGACGCCGCGCACAGCCAACCAGTGCCGGGCGCTGCTGATCGACATTTTTAATCACGCGGCGGCCAAGGGGTTGTGCCCCGACAACCCTGCGGCGAGCACCATCAATCGTATCGAGAAGAAAACCCGCAAACGGCATACAGTCGACGGCCTCAAGGCGATCAGGGAGAAGGCACCCTCCTGGTTGCAAAATGCGATCGATCTTGCACTGATCACTGCGCAGCGGCGCACCGATATCCTCGCGATGAAGTTCGAAGACGTGAAGGACGGCTATCTCCACGTGGTGCAGCAGAAGACTTCGAAAGCCAGTGACGCGGCCTGGATCAGGTTCAGGGTGACGCCGGAGTTACAGCGCGTGATCAGCCATTGCCGTGACAACGTGGTTTCCCCATTCCTGGTGCATCGCAGACCTGATCGGAAGAGGCAAAAGCAGGCTGAGACCAAAGAGCACTGGACCAAGGTCGAGGAACGCTACTTGACGCGCGCATTCAAGGACGCCAGGGAGGCGGCGGATTGCTACAAAGGATGGAAGGAAGAAGAGATGCCAGGCTTCCACGAGGTCAGGGCCCTGTCGCTGCACCTTTACAAGAAAGCCGGAAAAGATGGGCAGAAGATTGCCGGCCACGCCAGCGGGGAGATGACCAAAAATTACCAGAAGGAGCACGCCGAGGTGATCTGGTCGGAGGCCATTCCGGACCTCGATATAAGCGAAATCGCCGGATAGTTTTGCGCCAGTTTTGCGCGGGTTTTGCGCAAGCCAGAAATGAAAAAGGGAATCGAGCCGGTAAGTGGCTGATTCCCTTTACAAAATATGGTCGGGACGGAGTGATTCGAACACTCGACCCCTAGCACCCCATGCACGCGTTACCCAAGCAACCATAAGGCATGTAGCTGAATTCTCTGGCGCTCGCTGCAATCGAATAGCCATAGATCACTATAGGGTCACGCGAAGTCACGCAAATCTCACGCACCCCTCCTACGGCGTCCTGCCGACTTTCACAAAACCCGAACCAGCTTTCCTTTATAGAAAAACTGCGTCCCTGCTTCGAACTCATCCACCTGATGACGGAGTATGCCCAGGCGATACCCCTCCTCCAACTCGATCAGTCCCCACTCGCGCGCCGCGTCCGTTACCTCAAGCATATCCGACAGCTGCTCGGCATCGACCTGATACCGCTGATACGCGAGCATTGCCAGTTCTCGAAGTTTCGCACGCTGGCCTTCAGGGTCCGTGACGAGGTCCTGCCTGTCCTCGACCATGAGCTTCCATGCAGCCAGAGGGTCTGCAGTGTTTTTGGTCAGAGGGGTCATGGTTGGTCTGATAGCTGGATATGCGTCCAGTTAATCGAAGCATCGCCGCAGTCGTCAATTGCTGCCGACCAGAGGTGATCAGACCTTGCGCACGCCAAACTGCGCGACCTTGACCCGCGAGTCCTGAGCAATGCCGGCGGCCAGGTACAGCCCCATGCGTGCGGTGATGACGGTTTCCGTCACGTCGCCAGTGTACCGCTGCGTCTCCAGCGCGCCCTTCCAGTTGGCTGGCAGAGTGAACGGCTCCTGATACTTGTCCATCGACCGGTAGTAGATCGTAGTGGACGTGCTGGCCACCGGCTTGGTGATGATGAGTTCCGCCTCCCAGCCGAGGATGCCGCGGCTGTTGCCGACGATCTCCGGCGCCGAAACCATCTCGATCACATCGCCTGCCAGCACATTCGACAGCGTGACGTTCGCCGCGGGCTGTACGTAGATGTAGCCGCCGGCCGCCGCCATTGTTCCGGCCATCTCAATACACTGCGCCTCACCATATGCAGCAGGCTCCTTGTACCAGCGCGACGTGATGCCGGTCAGGCCCGAACCGGACGCCTTATAGTTGTCCGCCAGCACCGATCCAGCGACCGGGTTGACCGATGCGTTGATGACGCCAGTCGAGCCAGCCATCAACGGATTAGCGTTCAGGCATCCGAACGGACGAATCGCCGAGTACAGATCGGCGGCATCCGTGGGCAGCGGCACGCCGAAGAATTCGAAGTTGGCATTGATGACAGGCACGCATCGAGACTGGATGAAATCGGCGCCGATCAGGTTCGGGTGCAGGTCATCGACGGTCATGGCCTGGGTGAATCCATCCCAGATGTTCACCACCGGCACGAACTGTTTGACGTAGGTCAGCACCCAATCCTTGTAGGCGATCGCGTCCGCCAGTGCCTGGCCGGTGAGCGCCTTCGTGCCGAACCGCGGCGTGCCGGTGCCGACAATCAGGTATTTTCCGGGCGTGCTCTGGAAAGCGGTGATTGCCTTCATCACGTTGGCCTTGCTATCCGCCAGTGTCATCCCGGCCGTGGTGCTGTCGTTAGTCCGCGACAGCAGCATCCATAGGTCAGCGGCGATAGAGGTCAGGCAGGAAGGCAAGCGCGCCATGAACTGGCCGGAGTGGTCGCCCACCTTCCCCTGATTGTCCAGGTAGCTTGGGAACAGGCCGGTCTTGGCCGCAATCGCTCCGGCGTAGCCATAGGCTTCGGTGCCGAACGCTTTCGGATCAATCGTGTGGCAGTTCGCGCTGAAACTGTCGCCGAGGATGCCCAGCCCCCGCCGGATGCGACGTCTCGCGGTGCTGGTGCCGCTGAGAACGAGGGTCATTGGCTGACCTCGAAGGCAGCACCGGCGCTCGGTGTAATCCGCGTCGGTGACATACCGAAATCCATCGGCCATGCACCGTCGGCCGAGAACGTGTCCACGGTCACCCACGCGCCGTCGACCTGCTTCTCGACGGCTACGCTGCCGCCGTTCGCTTTGACGATGAGGGTCGCCTTACCCATGTACTTGTTCACCAGCTGCGTTGTTGCCATGCCCTTCCCCTTCGATTATTTGATCAGAGCGTCGTACGAGCTCTCGCATGCCTGCCCGGCTATTCGAGCGGCGTCATAAGCCCTTGCCAGCTCTCCCGCTCTTTTGTCAGCGCGCTGGAACAGGTCGGAGAGCACCATTGCGGCGCGGATGGCTGTCTTGCTTCGTTCGGTAGCGCTGGAATCGCCGGCGGTGCAACTTGCCCTGGCAGCCAGTTTTCCTGCTTGGTCGCGCACCCGCTCACCAGCAGCATCAGCGCTGCCGCCGTCAGCATTTGCCGCAGTCTGTTGTTGTCTCGCATCGCTGCCCACCTGATTGGCCGCCTCCTGGCGCCGTTGCTCTTCGGTTCGTGCCGCTGTCGTCGCGGCGGCAATGCCCTTGGCTTGCAGGGCCCGCTGATCTGCCCACGAGGCTCGCCAGCGCAAGTCGGATGCTGCTTCCCCGCGCCCGTAGGCGGCGCTCAGAGCCCACCAGCACAGGGCGACGACTCCGATCAAGGCCAGCAGGCCCGCCAAAACCTTCGCCCGAAAACTGATCACGCCAGCGCCCTTTGCACGCCATCGGCGATCACTTCCGGCGCGTAAGGAACACCACCGTTTTCGTGTTTGATGATGCCGGTGGTGATCGCGATCAATGTTCGGTAGTTGCGCAAATCGATAGGCTGGCTTGGCTGCGCGCCTACGCCCGCCGCTACCGCCTTGATGTAGGCCTCGGTGTCATTCTCAACGCCGGGGGCCCAGCGGTTGATCACTTCGCGCACCGTGTCGATGCCGGTCCCGCCGACGCCGGCCATCCCATCCTTGCCACGATAGGCAAGCACCAGCTTTGCAAGTGCGCGGATTCCGTTTTCAGCGGTATCGAAGCGCGCAAATCTTTTCTCAATCGCCGGATCTGGCGGGAGCTGGCCTTGCCACTGGTTACGAGGGTTGTAGTCGATGTTGCCGGGGTTGTTATTGCGGAAACCACGGGTAGCTGGGGGCATAGCTTTTCTCCAGGCAAAAAAATCCCGCTCAATGGCGGGTTGCGGTGAATCTGGGGCTGGTTAGGCCGGAGGCACTGGCCAGTCCACAGCCTTGGGGTATCCGGGCTGCAGCTGAATTTTTGCAAGCGCAGATCGATACCGCTTCCACGCGATCAGCAAGGCCTCGTCCTCATCAGTTGCGTCGCCCGTGTCGTGATCATCCTGCAGCGGCTGGATTACCTTGTCGGCGAGCGACTTTAGTCGAGCTTGCTCTGCGACTACCTTGGCAATTAGCTGGATGACCGCGGCAGAATCTTTCATTTCCTTTGTGATCAGCTTTGTCCAGTCAATATTCCCGGTCATGCTTCCAGCTCCGCAGCTTGATTTTCATCCCCAAACTCCGCCGTGGCGCGCGGAGGAAACTTGATTGCCGTTTCTTCAGGCGTCAGTGGCGGTGGAAATTGCACCACACCGTCAGGGACATTGACCAAATCAACAGGCCATGCTTGAGCCTGACTGAAGTTGTAGGGAAGAGGGAAAAGCATAGTGAGAGTGATCTCGCCATCCTGCATATCAATGTCGCCGGCGAACCACATACTTGAAACCGCGCCCCATGGCAGCGTTGCCCCTTCGGTCATCGGTGAAAGGTCGAATGTCTCGCCGTTCACCAACAGAACCTTTCCGATTTTTATAACTTCCAGCGTATCGTCCCGACGCTGCGGGGAAAGCTTAATTATCATCAGAACCACCTCCCTACTGCATAGAATCGATAGGAATAAGTTTGAACATAATTCCAGCACTGAATCAGCTGGAAAGCGTTTGCAGTTGACGGCGCGCCTCGGGAATACCCGGCGAAGACGTTCGAAACGTTCACGGAGTCGACGTTTACGAAGACTGAATAGTTTGCGTTCACGAAGGGATAAGGCGTTGAAACGCCCTTCGAATAAGGCTGATTTGCGACTGTTTGGTCCAAACCTGAAATCACCCCCCAGCAGTGCAAGGTTCCGTCTGCAAGTTTGAGGTAGGTACCACTGGCATTGGAGTTGTTTTCGAGGATCGAATTGCTGCCGATGGGGCCGACGATGGCGGCTTGAGCGGCCGGCCCAAGCCCGAGCTGGGTGCGTGCAGCTGCCGCGCTGGTGGCTCCCGTGCCACCTTTGGCGAGAGGCAGGACGTCATAATTACCAGTCGTGCCCAGTGCAGCCAGCTTAGGGCCGAACTCATTTACCAGCGCTCTCAAGGCGTCGGCTGATGCCTTTACGTAACCCTGCATAGGCGCCAGCGCATAGGTGCCTGCGCTGGTAGTGGCGCCAAGGTAGTTCGGCGAAATCGCCATTGCAGTATCGCTGGCGATGTTGGTCACTTCATACCAGCGTCCGTCCGGGCCGAGGAATGCATCCCCTACCCGGCTGTTTGCGATGAATGAAGTGCCGCTGCCGGTCACGGTGTTCGAATTCAAGGCGACGGAAACCGTCCCGGCTTTGTACCAGGGCATGGAGTATCTCCAGTTAAAAGGGGTTGGGGTCAGGAGACCAAACGCGCGCACAGGAACGGACGATTGCCGGGGTCGGCAGTCCAGGCAGTGGAGGCAACGCTGTACATCACGATTCGGCCGTTCGCGTAGTCCACGCCCAATGAGCAAAGACCACCGGCAGTTTGGTTATGGCAATACATCGTGAAAGGATTCAGCGATACGTACTCGCCGGCGCCGAGCGACTTCGCGATTGTCCAGATCCACCTTCTACCAATGGCCAAATCCTCGAAGCCGGCATAGGTCCAGTTACCCGCGGCGAATGTAACTACCACCGCAGGCGCGCCGCTGTCGTAAACGAGCGCCCCGGCCGCGTCCCAAATACGCATCCCGAACGAAGCAGTACCCATCGACGCCCAAGCAGCGGCGAAATAGAGTCCGCTCAGATTGCCGTTGACGTTCGACGCCTTCATTGAGAAGCCGGTCCAATTCCCCGGGCCGCCGGTGAACCAGACAGAAAACGGAACCTGAATGGCGCCACCATCTGGCCTGATGAATACGAGCGGCGGGTCTGCGCTGGTCACCGCGCGCGGGAACGTGACGTTCGCCACGCCGTTTCCCGCATAACTGCCTTTTGTGAGGACGCAAAGCCTTGGCGTTTCCGCGTCGATCTGGACGAAGCCGCTGTCGTTGATGCATAGGACGCCGTAACTCATGCTCCCCACCTTATCGCGTAGGCTTTCGCCACGACCTTGGTCTGGTTCGTGTTGTTCAGATTGGCCCCAGGGTTTGCAGACCTTACCGTCACCTGATTCATTGCCACGCTGACATACGGGTAGGACTTGGTATTGCCTGTAGCGTCACCCTCGGCCGATTGCACGTCCTGCACCCTCGTCGGGATGATCATGAACACGCAGTTGGCCGGATTGAAGCCCGGTATGTTGTATGTGTAGATAGTGGGGGTATTGCCGCTGGTCATGCTGAAGTCGACCACTCCCTGCCAGATCACCTGATAGGTGAAGGTGGGCGTGTCCATGACCAGATTGCCGTTTTCGTCCCAGACCCTCGCGCCATAACTCATGCGTCCAGATTCCCCCACTGATAGCGCTTCACGCCGTTTTGATCGAAGACCTTGCCGCCCGCGCTATTGATGACCTGCCGCCCGCCGCCGCCCAGTGCTGAGTTGATCTCGAAGGTTCCGTCTTTGTTGAGGATCCACCCACTCTGGCCTGCCACGTAATTCGTCGAGCTTATGTAACTCCCGATCTTAGCGTTGGTAATGGTGCCGTCCTGAATGAAAGCGGCATTAATGAAAACCTGCCCATTTTGGACGGCGAACGGTACAGATATCGCGCCGCCGGCGACGCTGTTGACGATGGCGAACCTGTCAGCCGAGACAAGAAACTGGCTTTGCAGACCAGCCCCTGTGTTCTCTAGCCCCAAGCCAATACCGGCGGCAATGTATTGCCCGTTCGCCGGGTTGTACTGCATCTTCACCGACCAGCTGCCAGAAACCTTTCCGCTGACATCGGCAACTGCCTGCGACTGGGTCTGAATGTTTAGCGTGTTTCCGTCGACCTTAACGCCCAGCTGCGAGATCGCCGTCGCCGTAGATGATTGGACGGTTGAAACGACCTGACGCAGGTCTGTCACCTGCGCTACGTTGTCGCCAACAGTTGCCGTGAGCTGCGTGACAATCTTGGCGGTCGCCTCGGTTTCCGTGGCGCGCACCTGCGATTCCGTGACGATGCTGGCGGTGCTGCTCCAGCCCTTCAGCGCATCGGCAAGCTCGCCCTCTCCATTGTCATCGCGAACAGATGCCCTGAGCGCCTGCACACTGCTGGCCTGCGCAGTGACCGCGCCGTCGAGCTCGGTGATGTCGGCCGTGTTGCTCGCGACTTGCTGTGCCAGTCCGTTCGCCGTCTGCACGACCTGGCCGACATCCAGCCAGTAAGCAATGTTCGGCGGCGGGGTATTGATCGGGACGTTCTGAGTCGCCTGATAAATCCTTCCGCCGCCGACAACCATTTGCCCGCTGAGGTAGGTCTGATCCCCCTTGTACGCGGAAAGCCCGTCGAGAGCGTCGATCTGGTCCTGCAAGTCGTCGATTTTCTCGATGTCGCTGAGCAGTTCCTGCCCAAGCTCTGACTTGGTGATCTTCCCCGCCAGCGCAGCTAGGTATGCCGAAACGTCGTTCGATGTGGAGGCGGGTACGTAAAGGAACGCGCTTTTCCCGTAGGCGTTCGAGGATCGGATGAAGTAGTAATAGTTGGTGTAGAAGGCCAGCCCGGTGTGCGTGAAGCTGAGGCCCTGCCCCAAATAGTCCGCAGTCTTCGCGGTGGCGTTCGGCGACGTGCTGAAGAAGTACTCGTAGGTGCCTCCGTTCAGCGACAGTGTCGGATTCTGCGGAACGAGCACGATGCTGTCGATCGACGACATCACCACGCATGACTCAGGAATCGGCGGACCATTTATGCTGACGTTGATCGATACTTCGCCAGATCGCGCCATAGGCCCGATCGCGGACACGCTCATCGTGTAGCTGCCCGATGGGAGGCCGTTGATGGCGCACTGGGTAGACTCGGCCGGTACGGAATGCGACTGAACAGCGGCAGAGCCTTGCCTTACCACCACAGCATAGGAAGACACGATCCCGGTGGGCGGCGTCCACGCCAGTACTCCTTGAACTACTTCTGCAGTGTCCTTGGAGGTCCATGAAAGGTTCGTGGGCGAGCCAAGTCCGCCGGTAGGCAGGTTGATGAACCCGATCGGGTTGTAGGGCTGGCCCACGGCGTCGTCGAACTGCGCCGCGTCGTACTGAGCAACGGAAACGCTGCAGCCTTCGGCGGTCGCCATCGACCAGTTGGTGACGATGAACTCGCCCAGGATGTTCAGCGAAGGCAGGTTGACCCGAACCGCGCGGCCTGGCCGGCAGTTGTATCCCTGGAAGTTCATGGGCAGGTTGAGTGCGCCGGCGGCGCGGCGGCGGCGGAGTTCAATATTCGCCAGGCGCTGCGCCTGATAAGGGTCGGTAACATAGGAGAAGGTCAGAGTCTCCGCCGCCTCTCCGCCATCCTCGGCAACCCACTGAGCAACGCTGACCTCGGGGTAATCCGTTTCCGTCCAGGACTGCGACGGGTCGATGAAAGTGCCGCGCACAGTGTTGATGGCCGCATCATTCGTCGGTTCGGTGTTGCCGGTGATGGTGCCGACGATCATGTCTTCGGTGATTTCGAAGTCATATGGGCCGTAATAGGCGCCGGCCTGAAGCATCCAACGGCCGCCAACCCTGATCAGCTTGCCCGCACACGCCGCCTCAAACCTCTGCATGACGTTGGTTCGCTGCTCATCCGCGCCAATCACACAGGCAGAACGGTAACGCTGACTGACAGAGCCATCGGCGTTGGTGATCGTCTCATCGCACACGTTGGCTGCGCTGGCGAACGTCTCGAACACGATCTCATCGTCTGGCACTCCGCAGCGGGTGCGCAGGTACCAGAGCATGTGCAGTGCGGTGTTGCCGGTGTAGACGTTGCTGCCGGTGCGCGGGTCGAAGATGTCGTTGCGACCGCGAACCACGAAGCGAACGTCCGGGATGCCGGAGGGGAACTTCACAGCGCTGTAGAACAGCGACAGCCGGACATAGGAGAGACCGCGGCCAATCTGAGTATCTTTCCAGTCTGCGCAGTTGGCCTTAAGAAAGGCGTTCACCTCAGTGGGATTCACTACCAGCTCATAGGTCGCGTAGGCGCCAAAGCTCGATATCTCCTCCTCGCCAAGGTAAATGGCTTCGAGGCCATCAATGGCGCCTTCACAAAGCACATACACCAGGTGCAGCCACTCGCCGTCAGCCTGGGCCCCTGACTGCTCCTGCGCCCAGACCAGCACGCCGCCGGTGCTGACGCGGCCGAGGATAAAGCGCACGGGGGCTTTCGAGGAACGAACCGTTTGCGCCGATGGCTCGTTGTCGCGCATGGACGACTTGGTGTTCAGCTTTTCCTGCTGCTCGGCCGCGTAGAAGGCCAGGCCCGCACCAACGACCGCACCAACAGGACCGCCCTGCACAAAGCCGATAACCGCGCCGACGACGACCTGGGCGAGCTTCTTTACTCCACTGCTCATTCAACTCTCCAGACCGCCAAGGGCGTGCATTCAACTCGGGTTACACCGTCGTCGGTGGTTGACCAGTATTCGTTTGCCCAGAACACAGCGATGGCTCGACCTGTCGGCGCGTCGTACATCGCCACATCGCCGCGCTGGATGAAGGCTGGCTGCACACGGGCGAAGCACGCATCCCACGCCGCCTCAAGGCTGCCATGGTTCTTCTTGAGCAACCGCTTCGCGCCCGACTCCGTCTTGTACTTGCCGCGGTACTGCTCGGCCGGGTCCTTCCCGCAGACAGCAATCGCGCAGTCGGCAGCGAACAGGCAGCAGTCAAATTCCCCCCATGAAAAAGGCCGCCCTAAGGCAGCCTTGATCACGTCGTGCAGACGCGTAGTCCAGTCTCTGTTGCGCATCGCTATTTCTCGTAGTTGAACACCGGGGCGTCCTTGCTCGACCCCCAGTAGATGGGCCACTCGGACATTTGGGCGATTGCGTAAAAGAACCGGTCGCCTTGATGGCGCGCCCGATGGTTTTCGTCGGTGAAGCGTTCGGTGCCGGTCCGGCTCCACTCGGCCATGCGGTCAACGATGGGTACGGTGATGCTGTTGCCGTCGGACCCGTTGCCGCCGAACGAGAAGCTGGCCGCGTCCATGCGACCGGAGAACAGGATGTCGGCGGCGTAGTTACCGGCCTCATCGAACACCACGAACAGCAGCTTGCCGGACCGGCCGCGACAGCCGCGAATGTTCGTCTCGGTGATGATGTAGCTGTCCAGGCCGCTGAGCGTCAGGTCCACTGACATAGGCGAGCCTGAGTTGTCGCTCTCCTGCGACTGACCTACCTCGCCAAAGTGACCCACGCCGTCGTAGGTGATGCCGTCAATCACCAGCGTCCCTGTGCCGGTGTGCGCGAAGACCATGCCGTCTTCGAAGTCGAGCTGGCAGGCATACACCGTGAGGAATTTACCAGTCGAGATGATATCGACGACGCTTTGGCTGAATGGGAATGATGACGGCATCAGAAGGCCTCCCTGAACTGGTAGCTGCCGTTGGCGACTACTGGTTTAACGGTCATGGCCCAGGTGTCCTGCGTCATGCGCATCTCTGAATACGGGTTGAGGTACTCAATTGCGGTGCCAGCGGTCATGGTGCGTCGGATGCGCTTGTTCACCGTCACCGTCGCAAGGCCTTGGGCATTTGAGGATGCGGCGTCGACTACCTCGAACATCTCACCCGCCACGGTCAGGTAATCCCCGACGGAGAACAGCGCGGTGTTCGCAGTGGCACCGGATATCGAAATGGTTCGGGCCTGAGCATTGCCGGCCGCAACCTTTAGCGCCCCCACGTTGTTGGTGCGTCTGCGCGTGAACGCAGGCAGGTTGAAGGTCCCGAACATCCCGTCCAGCTTGCCGAGGAATGCAGACAGCTCGCGTTCCTGGATTCGCGTGAGCAGGTCGAACGTCAGCGTGCATTGCCAGTAGGCCCCGGGCTGACCGACGATCTGCTGGGCGTTGGACAGCGTCGAGGTGAAAGCCCTGCTGTTGTTCACCACCCCCCACGTCATTTCTGAGGGGCGGATCGATGCCGGCCATGTGAGCGCCATGCGTACTCCTTGAGCTATCGGTTTCTGGCGATCAGCTGACGAGCCGGGCCGTTCCTTTTCAGATCTCGCAGAACGAGGTTGTAACCTTGCTGCGCGCCCTGCTGGGCCGCCTGTTGAATCCGCGCCAGTGTTGCGTCATCCGCAGTGCCCTGGACGGTGATCGTTTGGCTGATCGGCGGCATGCTTCCGGATGATGGCGAGCGCGCCGCAGCATTGGTCGCCGTCACGGCGCCGGCCGGGTTGACGTAACCACCGTCGGCATAACCCTTGCCCGCGTTCATGCGCTCGAGAAACTCACGCGCGCCCGGCTGCTGAACCGCCGACTTCTGCACAACGAACTCGCCGCCGTGTACAACACCCTTCGGCTGGTACTTGCCGCCATCGCCCGTGTAGCCGCCAGATGAGAAGCCAAACCCAGCGCCGGCGACACTGCTGAACAGACCAACAGCCGCTTTGCGAACACCGATCCGGATCAGGTCAGAAATGATCCCGTCGGCCAGGTCCTTGAAGGACAGCTTCCCGGTCTTCACAAAGTTAACGATGCCGTCTTCCATGCTGCTGAAGGCGTTGGTGAACAGGCTGCGAGTTTGGCCGGCGACGTTGGCTGCTTGCTCGGCGTAAGTCTGGAACGCTGAGGAAGCTCCGATAGACCAGTCGGTCTGCTGCTTGTCCGTCTCGCTGTAGTAATGCGTCTGCATGGCGAGGCGCTTGTTAAGGGCCTCCTGCAGCGCATCCGTTTCCTTGGCGTAAAGGTCTGGACTGATCCGGCCTTCGTTGCGCTGCTGGGTCAGGTTGTCCATCTGCTGCTGATACTGCTGCTGGATGGCGAACTGCTCCTGCAAGCGCTGCTTGGCCTGGTCGCCGAGGCCCGTACCTGCCAGGTTGTTGTTCAATCCCTGCTGCGACTTGGCAAGCTGGCTGTTCAGGTTTTCCTGAAATGCCAGTAGCTTCTGGGTTTCCTGAGTAGAAATGACCTTCAGCTGGTTTTCCCGCTCCAGCCCGGCGTTGCGCTTGAGCTGAGCCGTGATCAGTTCTTGGTTCGCCAGCAACGCTTTCTGATCAGCGGTGAGGGTTTTCTTGGACTTAATGTCGGATAGCTCCTGCTCCCACTTGATGAGGGCCTGAGCGGAGGCGCCCAGCTTGTCGACCTCGCCTTTCTGCGAGCCGATCAGCGCGTTTTGCTGAACGAGCACTGCGTATTGCTGCTTGGCCTGGTCGAGCGCCTTGATACCTGCGTCTTCGCTGTACGCCTTTTCCTTTTTGGCTGCAGCTTCCTTGTAGGCGCTGTTCTCGCGAATGGCTTTGTAGGCGGCCTCTTCCTGTTCAGCCGTGATGGAGTAGCCGGCAGCTCGGGCGGCGGTGATGGCTCGCTGCTCGTCCTCCAGGGCTTTGTTCATTTTCTGGGTTTTAGTGAAGTTGGCTTCTCTGTTCTTTTGATATTGCTCGAAGCCTACCTGCCCGTCCCGTTGGACTTGGGCTGTTTTTGCAGCTGCTGCGGCGCCGTCCTGCTCGGCCTTGGCGCGCTTCTGATACAGGTCGAGCTCAGCCTGCAGAGAGGCAATTCGCTCTTTCGCGTTGCCGTCCTCATAACCGGTGCCGAGGGTTGACTTCAGATAGTTGATCTTTTGCTGAATGGCGTTTACGTCAGGGCCGTCATTGGATTCGCGGCCGATGTTGAGAATGGCATCCCATCCGTTCTTCGCAGCGCCTGCCAGGTCGTTCCATGCCTTTTGAAGGGTTCCCAGGTTCTCTTTGATGTTGCCAGCCCGAGTCTGTAGCGCTCGAGCATATGCCTCTTCAGCGACTGCTGCCGCGCCTTGCTTGTCCCCGTTCTCCTGGAGTGCGCGGACCTGCTCATAAACCGACGCAGTGAGGAAGTTGTACTTCTCGTTGAGCGATACAAGGGCTTTGACGGGGTCGTCCGCCAATCTGCCAAATTCTGCGACTGTCTCCGAAACGGCTTTACCTGTCGCCTTCTCGAAGCTTATTGCAGCGGTTGCGATTTGCTCAAAGCTGCTGCTCGTGATCTTTCCGTTCCCAGCTAACAGTGCCAGGGCGGCCGCGGCTTCGCCCGTGGTGCCAACCGTAGCGCTGATGCGCTTTGCCATCTCTGCCAG
>NZ_JASCOY010000007.1:0-138206 GCF_029960075.1 Pseudomonas sp. PS02290 | reverse complement strand
GACATCCGTCAGCATCTGCCGGGCCTGTAACACGCCGGCCAAACCAGTGGTCGAGTCGTGAAGGATATCGCTTCACGGCTCGACACTAGTGGCATTATAGTGGCGTCAGAATTCCAACAAAGGAGACGTCAGATGAACCAGCCCAAGCAGCTCGACTCGCCCCTGTTCGCATTGCTGCGAAAAGACGACGTGACCGCCTTCAACCTTGAACGGCCCAAGCAGGGCCCTGTTGATCTTTCGGCTGGGGATTTCCGTGGTCTAGACCTGCGTGAACTCAACGCTGAAGAGGTCGATTTCAGCGACGCCTACTTCAGATCTGCGGACCTGCGTGGCGTTGACTTCCGGACAACCAGGCTCGAGGGTGCAAGCATCGCCCATGCGCAGATATCCGGGGCGTACTTTCCGCCAGAGCTCAGTGCTGACGAAATCCTCATGTCGGTCAATTTCGGTACGCGCCTGCGCTATCGCACCCGCTGACCTCATCACAGCCGCCAAACCTCGCTCTATGCCTCGCCCCGCATGCGCCGCCGTGCCGGGCCCGTGCTCGCCTTTCCTCCTCACCTGACCCCTACCGTTCGGCGGCGTGGCCCGCGTTCCGCTGACATTCTCCCGCAGCCTGACTCGAGGTCGTCTACGCTCAAGGGCATGGTTCGCCTTTTCAGTTTGTGTCGAGCCTACGGAGAAGTTATTACACGGAATGACTGGAAAGGGCTGCAATCATGGACGATGAGTTACTGGGGATGAAGAATCTTGGCAAGACCTCGGTTCAATGGCTTCACGCTGCGGGCATTCACACTGTCGCCGACCTGCGCCGTCTTGGCGCAATCCAGGCCTACCGGGCCGTCAAGGTCAGGGGTTTCCGAGCATCCAAAGCGCTGCTGTATTCACTCGAGGGCGCGTTGTCAAATCGCCTTTGGAGCGAGCTGCCTCAAGCATACAAAGATTCCCTGGACACCGAATTGAGGAACGTGAGCCCTGGGGCAATCGGGGAACGCTGAGCTCGCACAGCAAAATAGTCTGCAGAACACCGTTGACTTACAAATGAGAATCACTATGATTATCACATCCGGTCGCGAGACTGGCCGATAACCTGAAAGGCTCCTTGGTTCGGACTCTCAGATTATCTCCTCATCAGGCTAATCACGGTTTTTGACCCGGCTCTTTGCCGGGTCTTTTTTTGCCTGCGATTTAATGGCCCACACCCAGACGGACCATCAGATCATCCAGCAGGCTGGTCGCCCCGAGCCGCAGTCTCCCCTGCTCAAGCCAGCGGGGGCCGAATCGTGCCCTGACCAGATCCATGTGCACCCGCGCTTCATCGAGGGTCCGCACATTTCCGGAAAC
Organism: Pseudomonas sp. PS02290; assembly: GCF_029960075.1. NCBI lineage: Bacteria > Pseudomonadati > Pseudomonadota > Gammaproteobacteria > Pseudomonadales > Pseudomonadaceae > Pseudomonas > Pseudomonas sp. PS02290. The sequence continues at coordinate 136,862 of NZ_JASCOY010000007.1, read as the reverse complement.
GTTGATGCCCACATGGGCGCCTGACTCGGCGATGGCCGCAATCAAAATTCGGCTGGCCTGGGGCGTTGCGTTGATGATGTGTTTGCCCGTGCTGGTTTTCAGAAAATTGGCGCCCTCCTCAATCGCCACACAGCTTGCACCGTGAATGACCTGCGGATCACGCAGCACGCCGGTTTCCAGCGTGACGGTCAATGCTGCCCGAGCACACCTGGCTTTGCAGGCACTGATGATGTCTGCGCCGATCTGCCTGTCCCCGCCCAGTAGCGCATGGAAGGGATAAACCAGATCGATTTCGTCGGCGCCCGCAAGGATTGCCGCCTGGGTTTCCGACTCGGCGGAGCTGACAGAAGGCGAACCGCTGGGGAAATTGACCGCGGCCACGACCTTGATCTCCCGCGCATGAAGCCTGTCGAGCGTGCGCCGCGCCAGTCCTGCGAATCTGGGCATTACGCAAACCGCGGCAACATGCCCCACAGGTGTCAGAGCTCGATGACACAACGCAATAATCTTTTCAGGCGTGTCGTCGGCATTTAACGACGCCAATTCCATCAGTCCAACAGCCAGTTGCGCCAGCGACGCTTCGACCTCATACACGTCAATTGCTTCGTTTAGGTCGTTCATCACACACCCTCAATGTCTTTGCCTGGGGCGACGATAATCGAGAACGGCTGTGCCTGAACGGTCACAAAGACGCAAAAGAGCAGCCCTACGTGATTACAAGAATTGTCCGAAGGACGTTGCCCGCACGGGCATCGAAAATGGGGCTGCTGCGTTGATATGGGCAACTTATGCCGGTCGATCCGAGCCCCATTTCAGCGAGCGATCACCAGCGGATGCCCACGCTCTGGATGGGGCTGTACCAGAACATCCAGGCCGAATACCGACTTCAGCGCTTCAGGCTTCAGCACTTGCTGGGGTGTGCCGGATAGATGTGCCCGCCCCAGATTCAGCAACAACAGGTGATCGCAATAACGGGCGGCCAGATTCAAGTCATGCAGGATCACCATTACCGCGCCGCCACGGTCGGCGAACGCGCGAACCGCTAGCAGCGTGGTGTGCTGATGCAGCGGGTCGAGCGCCGAGGTCGGCTCGTCCAGCAGAAGGATCTGGCCCTCCTCGCCGGGCCACACCTGAGCCAGCACTCGCGCCAGATGGACGCGCTGACGCTCGCCCCCCGACAGCGTCAAATAGCTGCGACCCAGTAGGTGAAGCCCATCGGCGGCCGCAAGAGCGTACTGGATAATTTCCCCGTCACGCTGCTGGCCGCTGTCATGGGGCAAGCGGCCCATCGCAACCACTTCCTCGACCTTGAACGCGAAGCTCAACGTCGAACTCTGCGGCAGTACAGCCAGCCGCCGCGCCCGCTCGGGGCCACGCCACTGATTGAGGGGAATGTCGTCCAGCAACACCTGGCCGTGGGTCGGGGCAAGCTCGCCGCACAGGGCAGCCATCAGCGTACTTTTCCCGGCACCATTGGGGCCCAGCACGCCAAGCATCTGACCGGGCGCCAATGCCAAGTCGATGTTGGCGACCACCTGTTTGCCATCACGCATGATGCCCAAGTCATTGGCGATCAACATCAGCTACGCCCTCGAACCAGCAGGAATAGAAAAAACGGCGCGCCAATGAACACGGTGACAATCCCGATCGGCAGCTCCGCAGGGGCCATCACCAGTCGGGCGAAGATGTCTGCGAAGAGCAGCAGCGTGGCGCCTGCCAGCGCCGAGGCGGGAAGAACAACGCGGTGGTCCGGCCCGGTCAGCAGTCGCACCAGGTGCGGCACGATGAGACCGATGAAACCGATTAGCCCCGCCGCCGCAACGGCGGCCCCCACGCCGAGGGCGATGCACAAAATCAGCTCACGCTTGAGGCGTTCGACCTCGATGCCCAGGTGACGCGCCTCCGACTCTCCCAGCAGCAACGCATTGAGCGCCTTGGCTCGACGCGGCAGCCAGAGGGTAACCGCCACGCAAACCAGCAAAAGAGGCCAGAGCCGGGCATAACTGGCGCCGTTGAGCGTGCCCAGATTCCAGAACGTCAGCGTCCGGAGGCTGGCGTCATCGGCCAGATACGTGAACAGGCCGATGATCGAACCGGCCAGCGCGGTCATCGCCACCCCCGCCAGCAGCATGGTGCTGACGCTGGTTCGGCCATCGCGGCGTCCGAGCCGATAGACGATTGCGGTAACACCAAGCCCACCGGCGAAGGCGCAGATGGACAGCAGATACGGCTGGAACACCTCAGGCAAACCTCCCAGGGATGCTCCGGCGACGATGGCTACCGCCGCCCCCAATGCCGCGCCACTGGAAACCCCGACCAGACCGGGATCCGCCAAGGGGTTGCGGAACAGACCCTGCATCGCCACGCCGGACAAGGCGAGCACTGAACCTACTGCCAACCCGAGCAACGTGCGAGGCAGGCGGATCTGGCCCACGATCAGTTCCGCCTGTTGCAGGTTGTCCTCCGCCACGGGCACGCCCACCAGATGAAGAAACGCGCGCAAGGTGTCCATCATTGGCAGACTGACAGGCCCGAGCGCAAGGGACAGCCATATCGCCAGCAAACAGGCCAGGCCCAGTGCGATGAACAGCGTTTTGGGGGCAAGATCAAGCTTCATTGAGCGTTCGAGACCCTGGCGTTGAGCGCTGCGGCGTGAGGATAGAAGGCGTCTGCCAACGACTTCACGGCGTCCGGCAATCGAGGCCCAAGACCGCCCACCAGTAACGTCGGGTCAATCTCGATTACGCGGTTATCCCGGACGGCCCTGGTTGCCCCGAGGAGTGGGTTTTCACGCAGCAATGCCTCGCGAGGCTGGACACCGTTTTGAGCCCGATCGCTGACAACGAGCACTTCAGGATTCAGCCCGCTCAGTGCCTCATTGGAAAACACTTTATAGCCAGTGTGGGTAGCCAGGTTGCGGCCACCCGCCTGGGCGATCAGCCAGTCGCCGACAGTGCCTGCGCCAGCCACCATCGGCGCGCTGCCTGCATGACTGACCAGCAACAGAACACCGGGCGCGGAACGCTTCAGTTGCATCACTCGCTCATGCTCCGCCGCGAGCCGCTGGATGTATTGGTCGCTCAACTGCCGCGCCTCGCCTTCCTTGCCCAATAACGCGCCTAGCCTTTCAAGATTGGCCCGCAGCGCAGGCAACTCTGCACTCGCCGACAGCACCTCCACTTGCACGCCGGCCGTGCGCAATTGCTGGATGACCGGCGGAGGCCCCATTTCTTCGGTGCCTATCAGAATCTTCGGACGCAACGTGAGAATGCCTTCCGCCGACAACTGCCGCTGGTAGCCAATGCCCGGCAGCGATTTGACCGATGGCGGGTGCTGGCTCGTGCTGTCCACGCCCACCAGATGCGATTCCCCGCCCAGCGCGACGATCCATTCCGTCAAGGCGCCGCCGGCACTGACCCAGCGTTGCGGCTCGGGTGACGCGGCCGTTGCCAGATGGGCAATAAACAGCCCTGTCACGATCGCGATCAGCTGGGCGGTGAAGCGCATAAAAGGTGCGTCCTCTATAAAGGAAGGCGCAGTCGATCACCTCAAGGCGCGACTGGCTGGATTTCGTTCATCGACTGACGGGTTTGACTGCTGGCAGAATGCACAGCCTGCTACGGCCAGGCATTTGATAATTATTTGCATTTGAGCGTCAAGCGCCAAGGAGACCACGCTGAAATACCTGTGCGACAGCGCTGCGCTGATTGAAGGCAAAAGCCTCGGGTTCGAGGTTGATGAGCTCAAGATTTTGGCCGTCCGGCGAGGGGGGCAGGTTTATGTGTACGCCAATCGGTGTCCCCATCGTGGGGTGGCGCTGGAATGGCAGCCCGATGAGTTTCTCGATGCCAGCGCCAGTCTGATCCAGTGCACCACTCACGGTGCGCTGTTCCTGATCGAGAACGGCGAGTGCGTCGCCGGCCCTTGCGAGGGCAAATCCCTGAGGGCTATCGACTGCGGCGAAGACGCTCAGGGCATCTGGATCAATCCAGTGGCACTGGACTGAGAGGGCGCGTTTCCGTGAGGTGAATCTCAAGGCGCCGATCAATACGCACTTCGTCAGGGGTGAGCTCCACGCCGTACGCCAGGACTTCAACCCCTGCTGCTGCCGCCTCAAGCAAGGCAGCGGCGTAGGCCGCGTCGATTTCGGCGGCGGGCCGCACGGCATCGATGTCTGTGAGGTTCACGCAATACAGCAACACGGCGCGCACGCCCTCCCTGGCCAGGGCCGCCAATTCACGCAGGTGCTTCGCGCCGCGCTGAGTGACCGCATCGGGAAACGCAGCGACCCGGCTGTCATTAAAACCCAGGGTCACGCTTTTGACTTCCAGGTACAGCGGGCCATCGGGGTAATCCAGACGGAAGTCGATGCGGCTGTTTTCCTGGCCATAGGCGACCTCGCGCTTGAGCGCCGTAAACCCTTCCAATTCCGTGATCACGCCGGCCAGAAGTGCTTCTTCCACCAGCCTGTTGGCGCGCGCGGTGTTGACGCAGGCGAGCCGCCCCTGTGGTGTTTCGGTAATTTCCCAAGTGCCCGGCAGCTTGCGCTTGGGGTCATTGGAGCGGCTGAACCAGACCCGGCCACCCGGCATCATGCAATTGAACATCGAACCCGTGTTGGGACAGTGAATCGTCAGCCGCTCGCCGCTGGCGGTCTCGATGTCGGCAAGGAAGCGCTTGTAGCGCTGAATCAGCCGGCCTTCTTCAAGTGGAGGTGAGAAACGCATCAGCCTTGCCAGCTCCGCAGACCCCGACCTATTCGCTCGACCGCCTCCTGAAGCCGAGGCAGGCTTTGGGTGTAGGCGAAGCGCACATGATGGCCGGCGCGGTACCGACCGAAATCCAGCCCGGGAGTAAATGCGACGTGCTCGGTTTCCAGAAAGTGATGACAGAACGCGAACGCGTCACCACCGAACGCGCTGATGTCTGCGTATAGATAGAAGGCGCCTTCTGGCTCCACAGCAATGTTAAAGCCCAGTTCGCGCAGCGCCGGAAGCAAGAAGTCGCGACGGCGGGCAAACTCGGCACGACGTTGTTCGAGGATCTCCAGGGTCTGCGGCTCGAAACAGGCGAGTGCCGCACTTTGCGCCATGCTCGGCGCGCTGATGTAAAGATTCTGCGCCAGCTTTTCCAGATCACCGACCGCCGCCTCAGGGGCAACCAGCCAACCGAGTCGCCAACCGGTCATGCCGAAATACTTGGAAAAACTATTCAGCACGAAGGCGTCGTTATCGACTTCCAGCACGCTGCTCGCGTCGGTGCCGTAGGTCAGACCGTGATAAATCTCGTCCACCACCAGGTGCCCATCCCGTGCCTTGAGCGACGCCGAAAGCGCGGCAAGCTCGTCGCGGTGCAGCAAAGTCCCGGTCGGATTGGCTGGAGAAGCCACCAGCGCACCGGCGCTGTCCTCGTTCCAGTATTGAGCGACCAGATCGGCCGTCAGTTGATAACGCACGTCCGGCCCCACGGGCACCAACTGCGCAGCCCCCTCCACAAGGCGCAGAAAATGCCGGTTGCACGGGTAACCCGGATCGGCCAGCAGCCAGTGTTTGCCGGGATCGACCAGCAGACTTGCCGCCAGTAGCAGTGCACCCGAACCGCCTGGCGTAATCAAAATCCTGCCCGGATCGACGTTCACGCCGTAACGCTGAGCGTAAAAGCCCGAGATGGCCTCGCGCAGTTCCGGCAGACCACGGGCCGCCGTGTAACGGGTCTTGCCAGCGGCCAACGCCGCCTGACCGGCCTTGATGATCGGCTCGGCCGTGGTGAAATCCGGCTCGCCGATCTCCAGGTGGATAACGTCATGCCCCGCCGCTTGCAGTTCATTGGCCCGCGCCAGCAGCGCCATGACATGAAAGGGTTCGATGGCGCGGCTGCGCGCACTGTAGGGCTGTGGCATGGGCCTTCCTTTGGTGAGGGGTGGCGAGATAAGTCGCCGATTCTACTCATCCGCCCGGGCGGGCTACAGCGTTTATCGGCCGGAGCAGCAGCGACTTGCCGCCGACAGTCCAGAAAACCGGGCGCTCGCGCCGCAGGCACTAAACTCAGCGCAGTGGAAAATAGATAAAACCGGGCGCTCAGGCTGTGGTCATAGTCCACGTGCGTGCTGCGGGCCATCCTCGACAACCGGGAGTAGCGCGCTCCGATTCGATCTGGTAAGTTCGCCCGCTTGCAGCCGCAGGGCCGGCAGGTGTCGGCGATGGATCTTAACCTGTGTAATGGCTTAGAAGAGTGAGAGGCGGTCCGTTCATGCCCACCGAAGAAAAGCAAAAGAGCACCCCGGCAATCAGTGGTTTCGAACCCTACGTCGCGACAAAGGGTGAGGAATACATGGGCGACCCCATGCGCAAGCACTTCACCAAGATCCTGTCCAAGTGGAAACAGGAGTTGATGGTAGAAGTTGACCGCACGGTTGTTCACATGAAGGACGAGGCGGCTAACTTCCCTGACCCTGCAGACCGTGCAAGCCAGGAAGAAGAATTCGCGCTGGAACTGCGCGCCCGCGATCGTGAGCGCAAGTTGATCAAGAAGATCGACAAGACGCTGCAGCTGATTCAGGACAAGGAATACGGCTGGTGCGAATCGTGCGGCGTCGAGATCGGTATCAAGCGCCTTGAGGCCCGTCCAACGGCCGACATGTGCGTTGACTGCAAAAGCCTCGCTGAAATCAAGGAAAAACAGGTCGGTAAGTGATCCTGTTGATCCAGTAAAAAGGACGCCTCGGCGTCCTTTTTTGTTTCCCCGCATTGACCGGACGAGCACCCGACGGTGTGGGCTGGAAAGCGCCCTACGGGAGCGTCGCGTTTTCCCACACTGCACGACAGGTCGTCCGGTATTTCGTACGTTTTATTTCCAGTACCATCAGCGCCCATGAAAACCCCTTCTTATATAGGGCGCTTTGCGCCGACCCCCAGCGGTTATCTGCACTTCGGCTCTCTGGTCGCAGCGCTGGCCTCCTATCTCGACGCCCGTTCGGTCGGCGGAAAATGGCTGATGCGCATGGAAGATCTCGACCCTCCCCGCGAGGTTCCGGGTGCCCAGGCGGGGATACTCCAGACCCTCGAAGCCTACGGGTTCGAATGGGACGGCGAACTGGTGAGGCAAAGCGACCGGCATGAGGCTTATCAGGCGATCATCCATCAGTGGTTCAGCCATGGGCTCGCTTACGCCTGCACCTGTTCGCGCAAGCAACTGGAAGGCTACAACGGCATTTACCCGGGTTTTTGCCGGAACGCCGGGCACTCACCCGAAGACGCGGCCATCCGCATTCGGGTGCCTGAGCTGGAATACCGCTTCGAAGACCGCGCGCAGGGCGAGTTTCGGCAGCATCTGGGGCACGACGCGGGCGATTTCATCATTCGTCGCCGCGACGGCTTTTACGCCTACCAACTGGCGGTGGTCCTCGACGACGGCTGGCAGGGCGTAACCGACATCGTACGGGGCGCTGATCTGCTCGACTCCACGCCACGTCAGCTGTACCTGCAGGAACTGCTGGGCCTGCCGCAACCCCGCTACCTTCATGTGCCTCTGATCACCCAACCCGACGGCCATAAACTGGGTAAATCCTACCGTTCGCCACCCCTGCCACCCGATCAGGCCACGCCGTTGCTGCTTCGAGGGCTGCGCGCACTGGGGCAAAAGACGCCGGATGAACTGAAACACGCTACGCCCCGAGAGGTACTGGATTGGGCCATTGCCCACTGGAATGCCGATTCGATACCCCGCCTGGGCTATATCGAAGAAGCTCGAATAGACTGAGCTCGCGCAGCCGATTCACAGGGAGGCAGCACAAAGCTGGCGGAAACGTCGCTTGCAGCCCCATCGCCATCCGTTACCATGCCGCTCCGTCATCTTCTGGTCAGTCAACCTGGGAGGCCAAATGTATATCTATCGATTGGTCCTGCTGCTGGTGGTGGGTATCTACCTGTTTTCCCCGGCCATCATGGACTGGTGGATCGATGCCACGGGCGCCTGGTACAGGCCGTACATGCTGTGGCTGATCCTGATCGTAGTGACCTTCATTCTGCAGAGCCAACGAGATGCCGATGAGCTTTAGCCTGACCCAGATGATTCTGGTCAGTGCCGCCTACCTGACGGTGCTGTTCGGCGTTGCCTGGATCAGCGAACGTGGCCTGATCCCGCGCTGGATCATTCGTCACCCCCTGACCTACACGCTGTCGCTTGGCGTCTACGCCAGTGCGTGGGCGTTTTACGGCACGGTGGGGCTGGCTTACGAATACGGCTACGGTTTTCTGTCGAGTTACCTGGGCGTGTCCGGCGCTTTCCTGCTCGCCCCCGTCCTGCTCTACCCCATTCTCAAGATCACCCGCACCTACCAGCTCTCGTCACTGGCCGATCTGTTCGCCTTTCGCTTTCGCAGCACCTGGGCGGGCGCACTGACCACGATCTTCATGCTGATCGGCGTCTTGCCGTTGCTGGCACTGCAGATCCAGGCCGTTGCCGACTCCATCGGCATTCTGACCCGGGAGCCGGTGCGCAACTACGTGGCTTTTGCGTTCTGTGTGCTGATCACGCTGTTCACCATCTTCTTCGGCTCGCGCCACATCGCCACGCGGGAAAAACACGAAGGGCTGGTATTCGCCATCGCCTTCGAGTCGGTCATCAAGCTGGTCGCCATCGGCGGCATCGGTCTGTACGCGCTGTATGGCGTGTTCGATGGGCCGCAGAGCCTTGAGCAATGGCTGCTGCAAAACCAGAGCGCACTGGCGGCGTTGCACACGCCACTGCAGGAAGGCCCGTGGCGTACGCTCCTGCTGGTGTTCTTCGCCTCGGCCATCGTGATGCCGCACATGTATCACATGACCTTTACCGAAAACCTCAATCCGCGCTCGCTGGTCAGCGCCAGCTGGGGCCTGCCGCTGTTTCTGCTGCTGATGAGTCTGGCGGTACCCTTGGTGCTGTGGGCCGGATTGAAGCTGGGCGCCACCACCAGCCCTGAATATTTCACTTTGGGTATTGGCATCGCCGCCCACAGCAAGACCCTGGCCTTGCTCGGCTATATCGGCGGGCTTTCTGCGGCGAGCGGGCTGATCATCGTCACCACCCTGGCGCTGTCCGGCATGGCGCTGAACCACCTGGTGCTGCCGCTTTACCAGCCGCCTGCCGAAGGCAATATCTATCGCTGGCTGAAATGGACCCGGCGCGGGCTGATTGTCGCGATCATCATGGCCGGCTTTGGCTTTTATCTGTTGCTCGGCGCCAAGCAGAATCTGGCGAATCTGGGCATCGTCGCGTTCGTTGCGACATTGCAGTTCCTTCCCGGCGTGCTATCGGTGCTGTACTGGCCGGCCGCCAACCGACGCGGCTTCATGGCTGGCCTCATTGCCGGCATTGCGGTCTGGACCATCAGCATGTTGCTGCCGCTGATCGGCGACTTCCAGGGGTTCTACATCCCGCTGCTGAACATGATTTACGTGCTGGATGACACCAGCTGGCACATGGCTGCAATTGCCTCGTTGGCGGCCAACGTGCTGGTGTTCACCCTGATTTCGCTGTTCAGCAATCCCAGTCCAGAAGAGGCAAGTGCGGCCGAGGCCTGCGCAGTGGACAACGTTCGCCGCCCACAGCGTCGCGAACTTCACGCTGCTTCACCCCAGGAGTTCGCCACTCAACTGGCCAAACCCCTGGGCGCGAAAGCTGCGCAGAAGGAAGTCGAACAAGCGCTGCGGGACCTTTATCTGCCGTTCGACGAGCGCCGGCCTTACGCCCTGCGGCGTTTGCGCGACCGTATCGAAGCCAACCTTTCAGGGCTGATGGGGCCAAGTGTGGCGCAGGACATGGTTGAGACGTTTCTGCCTTACAAGTCCGGCAGTGAGAACTATGTCACCGAGGATATTCACTTCATCGAAAGCCGCCTTGAGGATTACCACTCCCGCCTCACCGGCCTGGCTGCCGAGCTCGACGCCCTGCGCCGTTATCACCGCCAGACCCTGCAAGAGTTGCCGATGGGCGTGTGCTCCCTGGCCAAGGATCAGGAGATCCTGATGTGGAACAAGGCTATGGAGGAGCTGACCGGTATCGGCGCTCAGCGCGTTGTCGGGTCACGGCTCGAAACCATCGTTGATCCCTGGAAGCAGCTGCTGCTGGGGTTCATCAATGTCCCGGACGAGCACTTGCACAAGCAGCGCCTGGGCCTCGACGGTCAGACTCGCTGGCTCAACCTGCACAAGGCGGCCATTGATGAGCCGCTTGCGCCGGGTAACAGCGGGCTGGTGATTCTGGTCGAAGACCTGACTGATACGCAGATGCTGGAAGACAAACTGGTGCACTCCGAGCGTCTTGCGAGCATTGGTCGACTGGCTGCCGGCGTTGCCCACGAAATCGGCAACCCGATCACCGGCATCGCCTGCCTGGCGCAGAACCTGCGCGAAGAACGCGAAGAAGACGCCGAGTTGACGGAAATCAGCAGCCAGATCATCGAGCAGACCAAACGCGTTTCCCGCATCGTGCAGTCGCTGATGAGCTTCGCCCACGCCGGCGGGCATCAACATGCTGACGAACCGGTGTGCCTGGCAGAGGTGGCGCAGGATGCCATTGGTCTGCTGGCGTTGAACCGGCGCAATTTCGAAGTGCAGTTCTATAACCTGTGCAAGCCGAACCACTGGGTGGACGGTGATCCACAGCGGCTCGCACAGGTGTTGATCAACCTGCTGTCAAACGCCCGCGACGCATCGCCCGCCGGCAGTGCGGTACGGGTGAAAAGCGAGGCTTCCGAACACACGGTCGACCTGATCGTGGAAGACGAAGGCAGCGGCATTCCGAAAGCCATCATGGACCGCTTGTTCGAACCTTTCTTCACCACCAAGGATCCGGGCGAAGGAACAGGACTGGGGCTCGCGCTGGTCTATTCCATCGTTGAAGAGCATTATGGACAAATCACCATCGACAGCCCGGCTGACCCCGAGCACCAACGCGGAACCCGAATTCGGGTGACCTTACCGCGACATGTCGAAGCGACGTCCGCCGTGAACTGAGACCGTCGAGAGAACCGAATCAATGCCTCACATTTTGATCGTGGAAGACGAAACCATCATCCGCTCCGCCCTGCGTCGACTGTTGGAACGTAATCAGTACCAGGTCAGCGAAGCCGGATCCGTGCAGGAAGCTCAGGAACGTTTCAGCATCCCTTCGTTTGACCTGATCGTCAGCGACTTACGCCTGCCCGGCGCGCCTGGCACAGAGCTGATCAAGCTCGGCCAGGGCAAGCCGGTGCTGATCATGACCAGTTACGCCAGCCTGCGCTCGGCCGTGGATTCGATGAAAATGGGCGCGGTGGATTACATCGCCAAACCTTTCGACCACGACGAAATGCTTCAGGCCGTCTCACGCATTCTTCGTGATCGCCAGACGCTGCAAAGCATGCAGGCCGAACGCGCCGCCACCGCAAAAACGGCGACGGGCGACAAGTCCGGTCCGGACAACAGCAATGGTGAGATCGGCATCATCGGCTCCTGCCCGCCGATGCAGGACATGTACAGCAAGATCCGCAAAGTCGCGCCAACCGACTCCAACGTGCTGATTCAGGGAGAGTCCGGTACGGGCAAGGAACTGGTGGCCCGCGCGCTGCATAACCTTTCCCGTCGCGCCAAGGCCCCGATGATTTCGGTCAACTGTGCGGCGATCCCTGAATCCCTTATCGAATCCGAACTGTTCGGCCACGAAAAAGGCGCCTTCACCGGTGCCAGCGCCGGGCGTGCCGGTCTGGTCGAAGCGGCGGACGGCGGCACTCTCTTCCTCGATGAGATCGGCGAGCTGCCCTTGGAGGCTCAGGCGAGACTCCTGCGCGTCCTGCAGGAAGGCGAAATTCGCCGCGTGGGCTCGGTGCAGTCGCAGAAAGTCGACGTGCGCCTGATTGCAGCGACTCACCGAGACCTCAAGAGCCTGGCCAAAGTCGGCCAGTTCCGCGAGGACTTGTACTACCGCCTTCACGTGATCGCGCTGAAGCTGCCCGCATTGCGTGAACGCGGTGCGGACGTCAACGAGATCGCCAATGCGTTTCTGGCGCGGCAAAGCCTCAAGGCCGGCCGCAACGACCTGCGTTTTGCACCGGACGCCGAGCAGGCTATTCGGCACTATTCGTGGCCAGGCAACGTGCGGGAGCTGGAGAATGCGGTCGAGCGCGCAGTGATCCTGTGCGAAAGCCCGGACATCTCCGCGGAGCTGTTGGGCATCGATATCGAGCTGAGCGATCTCGACGTCAACGAGTTCATCGGCCTTGCCCCGCAAACGTCAGGCTCGTCAAGCTCCACCGCTGGCGAGCCGACCGAGGACTTGTCGCTGGAGGACTATTTCCAGCACTTCGTTCTGGAGCATCAGGACCACATGACTGAAACCGAGCTGGCCCGCAAGCTGGGCGTCAGCCGCAAATGCTTGTGGGAGCGTCGCCAACGCCTGGGCATCCCGCGGCGCAAGACCGGAGTGGCCAGCGAAACGTGAGTCCGTCCCTGCGCGGGCTCTGGCACGCGGGTTACGGGGAATGTGAAAAAACTGTTACCTCAAAAACGGTGGCGTAACAAAACCGGGGCGTACGGTAACGAACCCCCGGTTTTTTTTCGCCTGAGCAAAATAGCGTCAATTTGCCACACCCCTGGATTCAAAGGCCTGCAGCTCGATTTGCAAAAGTTGGCACAGGTACTGCTATAGGTATTCGTACAAGAACAACAAAAATCAGTCACCTGAAACACCAACATAATAAAAACAAGACGAATCGACTCACGCATAACAAGAACAACACGGCGGAGGCGCAGCTAACTGATTCTTTTGGAGAGGCGTTGCATTTGGGACTTGTCCCGCAACCAGGCCGAGAACAACAAAAACTACCCTTAGGTAGAGCCTGAACTGGTTGGATCGATAGATCACTGCCGCACAGCGACCAAAGCAATCCGTTTGCTCTTGACTCCCGATTGGGAGGTTTCACAGGCGAAAGCCGTGAATTGGGCGGTCAACAAAAATAAAAAGCCCATCAGACAATAAAAATAAGAGCACGCACTTTGGGGGAGCTTCGGCTCCCCCAGTAGCATCTGCACTAAACACTCTCCCCGCTCGACACCCCGCGCCACGCAGCGCATTCAGTACCCGCACGCACCCATCGCGCTGCCTCCTACACCATCCCCCGACTAAATGCTAGAATCCCCGCCCATCGTGCGGTCACTCTTCGAAATTGGCCGAATATTCCTTCAAACAGTGCCTCCCATGCTGAAGAAGCTGTTCCAGTCATTCCGTTCCCCACTGCGCAAGCCGCAGCAACATGTGCGCACAACGCCTGAAGTGCTCAGCAGCAGCCAGCATTCGTTGCAACGCAATCAATTCAGCCGCTATGCGGTGAACATCGTCGAGCGCCTGCAGACCGCCGGCTACCAGGCCTATCTGGTGGGCGGCTGCGTCCGCGACATGATGCTCGGCATCACTCCCAAGGATTTCGACGTCGCCACCAGTGCCACGCCCGAGCAGATCCGCGCCGAGTTTCGCAACGCCCGTATCATCGGCCGCCGCTTCAAATTGGTTCATATCCATTTCGGCCGTGAAATCATTGAAGTCGCGACGTTCCGCGCCAATCACCCGATCGACGACGAAGATGAAGACAGTAACCAGTCTTCACGCAACGAGAGCGGGCGCATTCTGCGTGACAACGTCTACGGCACCCTCGAAGACGACGCCCAGCGTCGCGACTTCACGATCAACGCCCTGTATTACGATCCGGTCACCGAGCGCGTCCTCGATTACGCCAATGGTGTGCACGACATCCGCAATCGCCTGATTCGTCTGATCGGTGATCCGCAGCAGCGTTACAAGGAAGACCCGGTGCGCATGCTGCGGGCCGTGCGTTTCGCCGCCAAGCTGGATTTCGGTATCGAGAAGCACAGCGCCACGCCTATCCGCCCGCTGGCGCCCATGCTGCGCGACATCCCTTCGGCGCGTCTGTTTGAAGAAGTCCTGAAGCTGTTCCTCTCGGGTTACGCCGAAGCGACGTTCGAGATGCTCGTCGATCTCGAATTGTTCGAGCCCCTGTTTCCGGCCAGCTCCAAAGCGCTGGAATACAATCCAACCTATACCCACACGCTGATCAGCGAAGCGCTGGCCAACACCGATCTGCGCATCAAGCAGAACAAACCGGTTACGCCAGCGTTCCTGTTTGCCGCATTACTGTGGCCTGCCCTGCCCGCCCGCGTGCTGCGTCTGCAAGAGCGCGGCATGCCGCCGATCCCGGCCATGCAGGAAGCGGCCCACGAACTGATCACCGAACAGTGCCAGCGGATCGCGATTCCGAAACGCTTCACCATGCCGATCCGCGAGATCTGGGACATGCAGGAACGTCTGCCGCGCCGCTCGGGCAAACGCGCCGACCTGCTGCTGGAAAACCCGCGGTTCCGTGCCGGCTACGATTTTCTGTTGCTGCGTGAACTGGCCGGCGAAGAAACCGACGGGCTGGGTGAATGGTGGACGGATTATCAAGACGCCAACGACTCCGAACGCCGCGACATGATTCGTGACCTGGGCAGCAAGCCAGACGCTACCGGCCAGGCTCCGCGCAAACGCCGTCGCAGCAGCAGCGGCAAGCGCAAACGCGCCGGCGTCGACGGGGCGGAATAACACCCGATGATCGAGCGCGTTTACATCGGCCTGGGTAGCAACCTGGCCGACCCTGCCGAACAGTTGCGAGAAGCGATCAAGGCTATGGGCCTGTTACCGCAGAGCAGTCTGTCAGGCGTTTCCTCCTTTTATGTCAGCGACTCGCTGTTGCCGGGTCAGCCGCGTTACACCAATGCGGTCGCGGCGCTCGACACGTCGCTCCCCCCTCTCACGCTGCTTGATGCCTTGCAGGGCATCGAAAACGATCAGGGCCGCGAACGCCTCGAACGCTGGGGGCCGCGCACGCTGGACCTCGACATCTTGCTGTTCGGCGATCGCCTCATCGATGAGCCGCGCCTGAAGGTGCCTCACTATCAGATGCAGGTGCGCGCGTTTGTGCTGTACCCACTGGCCGAGCTGGCGCCGGGGATCACCTTCGCCGATGGCCGCGCGCTGAATGATTTGCTTGCCCAGTGCCCGTTCGAAGGCCTGGAGCGATTGCCGAGCTAACGCCTTTCTGCAGGTACGTTCAAACCGGTAACACCCGGAATTGACTTCCCGCCCCCTCCTCACGAAGATAAGCGTCCCAAAGCCGGGCGACCGGCCACAAGGCGCGGATCAGGCCGTTGCAAACATCGCGAAACGACGATGTGCCTGCCTCCCAAGATGAATCACGCGTTGCTCGCCGCAGTATTCACAGCGCCTGAATGAGGACTTTCCATGCCCGATATCACCGTTACGTCCCTGCTGGCTCTGAAGCAAAAAGGTGAAAAAATCACCATGCTCACCTGCTACGACGCGACTTTTGCCCACACCGCCAGCCAGGCCGGCGTTGAAGTGCTGCTGGTCGGCGACTCGCTGGGCATGGTCCTTCAGGGCCACGACAGCACGCTGCCCGTCACCACCGCTGAAATGGCGTACCACGTGGCCGGCGTCAAACGCGGCAACCAGGGCGCGCTGATTCTGGTGGATCTGCCGTTCATGTCCTACGCCACCCCCGAGCAGACCTTTGCCAACAGCGCCACGCTGATGCAAGCGGGTGCGCACATGGTCAAGATCGAAGGCGCGGCGTGGCTTGCCGACTCGATCCGGCTGCTTGCCGAGCGCGGCGTTCCGGTGTGTGCGCACATGGGCCTTACGCCTCAGGCGGTCAACGTGCTGGGCGGCTATAAAGTGCAGGGTCGCCTGGAGTCGCAGGCGCGGCAAATGCGGGCCGACGCGATTACCCTTGAGCAGGCCGGCGCCGCGATGATTCTGCTGGAGTGCGTGCCGAGCGAACTGGCTCAGGAAATCACCCACGCCGTGAAGATTCCGGTGATCGGTATTGGCGCCGGCAGCGCCACAGACGGTCAGGTGCTGGTGCTTCATGACATGCTCGGGCTGTCGATCACCGGCCGCGTGCCCAAGTTCGTGAAGAATTTCATGGCCGGTCAGCCGGACATTCAGTCAGCGATTGGCGCGTATGTCAGCGCGGTCAAGGACGTCAGCTTCCCCGCTCCAGAACACGGATTCTCGGCATGAACACAGTTAAAACCGTTCGCGAGTTGCGCGCCGTCGTTGCCCGCGCACGCAGCGAAGGCAAGCGCATCGCCCTGGTGCCCACCATGGGCAACCTGCACAGCGGCCATATCGCCCTGGTCACTAAAGCCGTTCAACGGGCTGATTTCGTGATCGCCAGCATCTTCGTCAACCCGCTTCAATTTGGTCCCACCGAAGACCTTGCGTCGTACCCGCGCACTCTCGCCGCCGATCAGGAGCAGTTGCTCCAGGCCGGTTGCCACCTGCTGTTCACGCCGACGGTCGAAGAAATGTACCCCCATGGCATGGCTGATCAGACCATCGTGCGTGTGCCGGTGGTGTCCGAAGGACTGTGTGGCGGCAGCCGTCCCGGTCACTTCGACGGCGTTTCGACGGTGGTCAGCAAGCTGTTCAACATGGTGCAGCCGGACATCGCGATTTTCGGTCAGAAGGATTTCCAGCAACTGGCTGTCGTCAATGCGCTGGTGCGTGACCTGAACATGCCCATTCAAATCATCGGCGAACCCACCGTGCGTGCCGCCGATGGCCTGGCCCTGTCGTCGCGCAATGGCTACCTGACTGAAGACCAGCGCGCTGCAGCGCCTGCGTTGTACCGCGTGATCAAACAGATCGGCACGGCATTGCAGAATGGCGAACAGGATCATCAGCAGTTGATCGGCGATGGCGTCAAAGCCCTGGAAGCCGCGGGCTTCCGTCCTGATTACCTGGAGATTCGCAACGCAGTCAGCCTGCGTCCTGCGACCCCGGATGATCATGATCTGGTGGTGCTGGGCGCGGCGTTCATGGGCAAGACGCGCCTGATCGACAACCTGCATCTGGTCAGGGAATAACCTGCCCGCCCGGCTGAAGAACGCATCCGGTCACGTGTAAAGCAAAAGTCACGTGATCGGATGAGCATCTACGCCTATGCTCACTGCGCGAAACCGAGTGTGAAGCGCAGGCCTCGGCCTTTGCAGGGCCCTGGCGATGAACTTAGCCACACCCGCAATGCCATACCGATACAGTTCGTGTCAGACCAGCAACTCTACTCCGTGAGAAAAAGTACCGAGCAAAGGTAAAGCAAGGCGCAGACATCGGCGTTGCCGGGGACTAGTCTCTGATGCGTCCACGAATTCATGTCCAATCCTGCTTTTCAGTGTCCAAAAGGCAGTTCAAGTACAAGGAAACCCGCAGCGATGGCGTACTACCGCACTCCTCATGACGTCACTACCCTGCCCGCCTGGCAGGCGCTCAAAGATCACCGCCAAGCGATGCAAAATTTCAGCATGCGCGAAGCATTCAACGCAGACCCCAAGCGTTTCGACGAATTCACGCTCAGCAGTGCCGGTCTGTTCCTCGACTATTCGAAGAACCTGATCACTGCCGAGACCCGTCAGTTGCTGGTCAATCTGGCCAATGAAGTCGGCCTGAAAGACGCCATCAAGGCGCAGTACGACGGCGAGCTGGTCAACGCTTCTGAAGGTCGCCCTGCGCTGCACACCGCGCTGCGTCGCCCGGTGGGCGACAAGCTGCTGGTCAACGGCGTCAACGTGATGCCGGAAGTGCACAAGGTGCTGAACCAGATCACGGATCTGGTCGGGCGCATCCACGACGGCCTGTGGCGCGGCTACACCGAAAAGCCGATCACCGACGTGGTCAATATCGGCATCGGCGGTTCGTTCCTGGGCCCTGAGCTGGTGTCCGAAGCGCTGTTGTCGTACGCGCAGAAAGGCGTTCGCTGCCATTATCTGGCAAACATCGACGGCACCGAGCTGCACGAGCTGACTCAGAAACTGCGCGCCGAAACCACGTTGTTCATCGTTTCGTCCAAGACCTTCACTACCCTCGAAACCCTGAAGAACGCCACCGCTGCCCGCGCCTGGTACCTCGCCCAGGGTGGGTCCGAAGCCGAGTTGTATCGCCACTTCATCGCGGTGTCGAGCAACAACGCCGCGGCGGTTGCGTTCGGGATTCGTGAAGAAAACATCTTCCCGATGTGGGACTGGGTCGGCGGCCGTTACTCGCTGTGGTCGGCCATTGGCCTGCCTATTGCGCTGGCGATCGGCATGTCCAACTTCAAGGAGCTGTTGTCCGGCGCCTACACCATGGATCAGCATTTCCAGAACGCCGAGTTCGAAGAGAACATGCCGGTTCTGCTGGGCTTGCTGGGTATCTGGTATGGCAATTTCTGGGGCGCGCAAAGCCACGCGATCCTGCCGTACGACCATTACCTGCGCAACATCACCAAGCACCTGCAACAGCTGGACATGGAATCCAACGGCAAGAGCGTTCGCCAGGACGGCGTGCCGGTCAAAACTGACACGGGCCCGGTCATCTGGGGCGGCGTTGGCGCGAACGGCCAGCATGCATACCACCAGTTGCTGCACCAGGGCACGCAAATGATCCCGGCCGACTTCATTGTGCCGATCGTCAGCTTCAACCCGGTGTCCGACCACCATCAGTGGCTGTACGCCAACTGCCTGTCCCAGAGCCAGGCCTTGATGCAGGGTAAAACCCGCCCCGAAGCCGAAGCAGAACTGCGGGCCAAGGGCGTACCGGAAGACGAAGTGCAGCGCGTCGCGCCGCATAAGGTCATTCCGGGCAATCGCCCGAGCAACACCATTGTCGTCGAGCGCATCAGCCCTCGCCGCCTTGGCGCGCTGGTCGCGATGTACGAGCATAAAGTGTTCGTGCAAAGCGTGGTCTGGGGCACGAATGCCTTCGACCAATGGGGCGTTGAACTGGGCAAGGAGCTGGGCAAAGGCGTTTACAGCCGCCTTGTCGGCACCGACGAAACTGTCGCTGAAGACGCTTCGACCCAGGGCCTGATCAACTACTTCCGCGGTCGTCACCGCGGCTGATCTGCCGTCCTGTAACACCCTCGAAACCCGCTCTCTCGCAAGAGGCAGCGGGTTTCGTGCTTCTGGGTTTCTCAGTCTTCTATGTCGGGGAGCACCGTCGGGTCGAGTTGAACGGTGTGCTGCGCCGGATTGCGCACGCAGAGGAACTGATCGTCACGCGGCCCTTCCTTGGGACCGACGCGGCGCAGGTGCATCAACGATCCGCACCAAGGACATTGCGCAGTCAGACGATTCACCCGCAGCCGTCCGGTCTGGCTGATTTCAAGATAGTGCCGGGAGCCGAAGAAACGCTCGAACTTGCGTCGACGGAGCAAGGCTGACAGTGCGACGGCCATCACCGCAACGATGAATGAAAACATGAACAACGTTGACCACGAGCTCTGACCGCCCAATGGCGGCTGGAACAGGGTGAAGTACAGCCCGATCAGGCTGGCGATTCCCGTGATATACCCAAAGACAGAGACGTTGCGGCTGTCGAGACTGCGCCCGCCAAACGCCGGATGGCGCTCAATGTGCAATTGCTCGGGTGTGAAGGTAGGGCGCTCGTTGTGACTGATGTTCACGTTGGCGCCACGAAAGTCGCCGACGCCGACGTTCAGGCTGTGGTCGCCGCTTTGAGTGCCATGATTGTCGTTTGGCAAAAGGGGGGCTCCTGGGAAATGGACGCTGAAATGGCCGGCGATTGTCCCTGCCTTCACACTCGACAAAAATCAGCCGCTTCCCGGGTTTGCGTCGGAACCTGAGACACTTTCTGTCATATGTTTCCGTAGGAGCCATCCGCAGACCGGTCCAGGGATGGGGGGCGTTTGATCGCCATCGCAGGAGCATCCGGGCGACAAAGGGCTTAAATTATCATCGTAATTCATGCAACCATGCTCTCCCTTGATCCGGCTGCCCGCGCTGTTTTCTTCACCTTTTCAAGCCCGGGCCGGCGCCGCGTCGCACACCACTGAGGATTCGCACCATGCAAGACGTTGTAATCGTTGCCGCTACCCGCACTGCGGTGGGCAGTTTCCAGGGTTCGCTGGCGCATATTCCTGCAGTGGATCTCGGCGCTACCGTTATCCGTCAACTGCTGGCGCAGACCGGTCTGGACGGTGCGCAAGTCGATGAGGTGATCATGGGCCAGGTGCTGACGGCGGGTGCCGGGCAGAATCCTGCACGTCAGGCTGCGATCAAGGCGGGCTTGCCGTTCACAGTGCCCGCCATGACGCTGAACAAGGTCTGTGGCTCGGGCCTCAAGGCGCTGCATCTGGGGGCCCAGGCGATTCGTTGCGGTGACGCGGAGGTGATCATCGCTGGTGGCCAGGAAAACATGAGCCTGTCCAACTATGTGATGCCGGGCGCGCGGACCGGTCTGCGCATGGGCCACGCGACGATGGTCGACACGATGATCAGCGACGGTCTGTGGGACGCTTTCAACGATTACCACATGGGCATCACTGCCGAGAACCTGGCCGAGAAATACGATATCAGCCGTGAGGCGCAGGATGCGTTTGCTGCTGCGTCGCAACAGAAAGCTGCGGCGGCCATCGAGGCCGGGCGCTTCGTGGATGAAATCACCCCGGTCCTGATTCCCCAGCGCAAAGGCGATCCGCTCTCTTTCAGCATCGACGAGCAGCCACGTGCGGGGACCACTCCTGAATCACTGGGCAAGCTCAAGCCGGCGTTCAAAAAGGACGGCTCGGTCACGGCAGGCAATGCGTCATCGCTGAACGACGGTGCGGCGGCGGTCATTCTGATGAGCGCCCGCAAAGCGGAAGAACTGGGCTTGCCGGCGCTGGCGCGGATTGCGGCTTACGCGAACGCGGGTGTTGACCCGGCGATCATGGGCATCGGCCCGGTGAGCGCAACCCGCCGCTGCCTGGACAAGGCGGGTTGGTCGCTGGAGGAGCTCGATCTGATCGAAGCCAACGAAGCCTTCGCCGCCCAGTCATTGTCGGTTGGCAAGGAACTGGGCTGGGACATGGACAAGGTCAACGTCAACGGCGGCGCCATCGCCATCGGCCACCCGATCGGCGCATCGGGCTGCCGCGTGCTGGTGACCCTGCTGCACGAAATGATCAAGCGCGACGCGAAGAAAGGCCTGGCGACGCTGTGCATTGGCGGCGGACAAGGCGTGGCGCTGGCGCTGGCCCGGCCATAACAGCCTGGCCGAGACGCAAGTGTAGGACCGGCTTCAGCCGGGAAGAGGCCAGTTCGAACACCCTCACTTTCGCGGTGTGACGCCTGACGCATTCCCGGCTAAAGCCGGTCCCACAAAAGCACGCGGTCAGTCAATGGGGCCTGCGTCACATGGAAATCACTGCCAGCCAAACCTGCGGACATAAAACCCCTTCACCGCCTGGGTCAGCACCACGTACCCGATCAGGATCAGCGGCAGGATGGCGAAGTACAGCGGGGGCAGTGCCTGCAGTTTGAAGTAGTGCGCCAACGGGCCCATCGGGAGGAAGATGCCCACGGCCATGATCACCCCGGTCATCACCATCAACGGCATCGCCGCGCGGCTTTGCAGGAACGGGATTTTCGGCGTGCGGATCATGTGCACGATCAGCGTCTGCGTCAGCAGGCCCACGACAAACCAGCCGGACTGGAACAGGGTCTGATGCTCAGGCGTGTTGGCGCCGAACACGTACCACATCACCGCAAACGTGGTGATGTCGAAGATCGAACTGATCGGCCCGAAAAACAGCATGAAGCGTCCTACATCCGCAGGCTGCCAGCGCTGAGGTTTTTTCAGCAGTTCCTCATCGACGTTATCGAACGGAATGGCAATCTGGGAAATGTCGTACAGCAGGTTCTGCACCAGCAGGTGCATTGGCAGCATCGGCAGAAACGGGATGAACGCACTGGCGACCAGCACCGAGAACACGTTGCCGAAGTTGGAACTGGCCGTCATCTTGATGTACTTGAGCATGTTGGCGAAGGTCCGGCGCCCTTCCAGCACACCCTCCTCCAGCACCATCAGGCTCTTCTCCAGCAAAATAATGTCGGCGGCTTCCTTGGCGATGTCCACCGCTGTGTCCACGGAAATACCGATGTCGGCCGTGCGCAGCGCAGGCGCGTCGTTGATGCCGTCGCCCATGAAACCCACCACGTGCCCGTTGGCCTTGAGCAGCCGTACGATGCGCTCCTTGTGGGAAGGCGTCAGCTTGGCGAACACATTGGTCGTTTCGACCGCGACCGCCAGCTCAGCGTCGCTCATGCGCTCGATATCACCACCCAGCAGCAGGCCCTGACGCTCCAGACCGACTTCGCGGCAGATCTTCGCGGTGACGCGCTCGTTGTCGCCGGTCAGCACTTTCACCGCCACGCCATGCTCGGCCAGCGCTTTAAGCGCCGGCGCCGTGCTTTCCTTCGGTGGATCGAGAAACGCGACATAGCCGATCAGGGTCAGGTCGCTTTCGTCAGCCAGGCCGTAGGTGTCGCGGCCCGCCTCCATAGGACGCGCGGCCACAGCCACCACGCGCAGACCTTCTTCGTTGAACGCAGCGGTGACGCTCAGAATGCGCTCGAGCAATTCAGGCGTCAGCGCTTCTTCGGCATTGCCATGGCGCACGCGGTTGCACACGCTCAGCACCTCTTCCAGCGCGCCTTTGCAGATCAACAGATGCGGTTCGCGCTGCTGTTGCACCACCACCGACATGCGCCGGCGATTGAAGTCGAACGGGACCTCATCGACCTTGCTGAACGCGGTGCCGACTTGCAGCTCGCGGTGAATCTCGACGTGCTCCAGCACCGCGACGTCCAGCAGGTTTTTCAGCCCGGTCTGGTAGTAGCTGTTGAGGTAGGCCATTTCCAGAACGTCGTCGGACTCATCGCCCCATATGTCGACATGGCGCGCGAGAAAAATCTTGTCCTGGGTCAGCGTGCCGGTCTTGTCGGTGCACAGCACGTCCATGGCGCCGAAATTCTGGATGGCGTCGAGGCGCTTGACGATGACTTTCTTGCGCGACAGGAACACCGCGCCCTTGGCCAGCGTCGAGGTGACGATCATCGGCAGCATTTCCGGGGTCAGCCCGACGGCGATGGACAGCGCGAACAGCAGCGCTTCCATCCAGTCGCCCTTGGTGAAGCCGTTGATGAACAGCACCAGCGGCGCCATCACGAACATGAAGCGGATCAGCAGCCAGCTGACTTTGTTGACCCCGGCCTGAAACGAGGTCGGCGCACGATCGGTGGCGCTGACCCGCTGCGCCAGTGCGCCGAAATAAGTGTTGTTGCCGGTGGCAAGAATGACGCCGGTCGCCGCGCCGGACACCACGTTGGTGCCCATGAACAGAATGTTTTCCAGGTCCAGCGGGTTACCCGTGTCGACGTCCTGACGCCGCGCGAATTTCTCCACCGGCATGGATTCGCCGGTCATCGCGGCCTGGCTGACGAACAGGTCCTTGGCGCTCAGCACGCGGCAGTCCGCAGGGATCATGTCGCCGGCAGACAGCACGATGAGGTCGCCCGGTACCAGTTGCTTGATCGGCAGTTCGATTCGTTTTTGCGTTGCGTTATCGGCAGCGTCGAACGTGCTGTCGGCGCGGCGTATGACAGTCGCGGTGTTGCTGACCATCGCTTTCAGCGCGTCGGCGGCCTGATTGGAGCGCGCCTCCTGCCAGAAACGCAGCAGTGTGGAGAGCACGACCATGGAGAAAATCACCGTGGCGGCTTTCATGTCTTCGGTCAGCCACGAGATGAACGCCAGCAGGGTCAGCAGCAGGTTGAACGGGTTTTTGTAGCAGTGCCACAGGTGCACCCACCATGGCAGGGGCTGTTCGTGCTCGACTTCGTTGAAACCGTGTTGCTCGCGCAGGCTTTGCGCGTCGGTTTCGGTGAGACCGTCGGCGTGGCTGCTCAGGCGTGCGAGCAATTCAGGCACATCGCTGCTGGCGCCCCGGGTCAGGGTTTGCGCCAGGGTGGGCGGCACTTCGCGGCTGACGGTGGCGTCGGTCACGCTGTCGAGCGTCGCCAGCCGACGAAAGTGCCGGCCGAGTTTGCGGGTGCGGACGAAGTCTGCGAGGAATTCTTTCAGGAGGGTGTACTTCATGGTTATGTCCCCTGGACTGAAGGCTGCTGGAGCTGAAAGCACAGGAACCTTGAGCGGGTACGGCCGACCTCAGGCGCCGCGCTCGTTCATGAGCAGGCGCCGCAGGCTGGCCCGCGCAGCAAAAGCCGCGCGCGTCCGATGCGCAGACGAACGACAGACGCGTCGGTCATCACGCAGGATTGGGCGTCAGGGAAAGGACAGGAAAGCGGGCTCTGATCAGAGACCGCTGGCACTGCCGCATCTCACGTTGTCGGCGAGATAGCGGCAGTGAAAAAGACTGCGCGTTATCGTGCCGAGGATTGGCCGGTCGTCATCACCGGCTGACGTCTGTCACTCGAACAAGTACCCACTGTGGGTCTCCGCATTGGTTGAAAACGGGCGAAGAATACGCCCGGGTTTTATGAGAGTAAATCGCCAGCACGAAGGGTGTGGGGGTTAATGCGGATGTCTTCAGGGGAGGTTCAGGAAGGCGTCGATGCAGGGTTAAACGGGGGAAATGGATCGCGGCCTTGGGTGGGAAATCCACCGTCATCCAGCCGCCGCGCTGTCGCATAGGAAACACAGCCCCTGTGGGAGTGAGCTTGCTCACGAAGACGGCATTTCAGGCGCTAAAGAGGTGGCGGATGTCCCGGCCTTTTCGCGAGCAAGCTCGCTCCCACAATTTGTGTCTGCAGTGCTGTCAAGTTCGGCCACGGCAGACCGTATGAAATCGAACTGCTAAACTGCCGCGCCTCATTCCTGCCCCAAGGCCGAGCATGTCTTCGTTGAATCAGGCGCTCAGCGTCGCCCTCGATAATCGTCAAACCCTGCTGGCGGAACTGCACGCCCAAGGCACCGACTGCTATCGCCTGTTCCACGGCAGCCAGGAAGGCGCGAGCGGGCTGACGGTCGACCGCTACGGCCCGCAACTGCTGGTGCAGAGTTTCCACAACAGCCTGGATCTCGATTCGCTGCTGGCGCTGCATGCCACCGTCAATGGGCGGCTGGGCCTGGAATTGATGCTGGTCTACAACGACCGCTCCCAGGGCAATTCCCGGGTTGACCGGACTGACCCGATCTATAAAGCCGACGACGCTGCGCTGGCCGATCTGGTCGGCCACGAGTGGGGCCTGAATTACCGGGTGCGCGGTCGTCATGCCGGGCAGGATCCATTGCTGTTCCTCGACCTGCGCAACGCCCGCGGCTGGGTCAAGCAACATGCCGCCGGCAAGAGCGTGCTCAATCTGTTCGCCTACACCTGCGGCGTCGGCCTGAGCGCAGCGGCGGGTGGCGCGCGCGAGGTGTGCAACCTGGATTTCGCCGAGGGCAACCTGGCGGTCGGGCGCGAGAACGGCCTGCTCAATCCGCAGCTGCCGACCATGCAGTTCGTCCAGTCCGATTACTTCCCGGCCATTCGCCAATTGGCCGGGCTGCCCATCGCTTCCCGTCGCGGCCACAAGCTGCCGAGTTACGTACGCCTTGAGCAACGCCAATACGATCTGATCCTTCTGGACCCTCCTGCCTGGGCCAAGAGCGCGTTCGGCACGGTGGATCTGCTGCGCGATTACCAAAGCCTGCTGAAACCCGCGCTGCTGACCACCGCCGAAGACGGCGTGCTGATCTGCTGCAACAATCTGGCGAAGGTCAGCCTGGACGACTGGCGCGAGCAAGTGTTGCGTTGCGCGAGCAAGATCGGCCGACCCGTGCGCGACTGCCAGGTGCTGACCCCGGGCGCCGACTTTCCGTCACAGGATCAACAGCCCCCGCTCAAGACATTGATCTTGCAGCTGTGATGCTCAAACGAGCCTGAGGAAATTTCCCACACGGATTGAAGCGACTGGATTCGGAACCAGATTGGCGTGCCATACTCCAAGGACCTCCCATCGAGAGAGTCGGCGACCTACATGCCCAAAGGATTGAAACGCGCCATCGGCGCCCTGCTGGCCGTCTTCGCCATTTACAGCGTGCTGGGGTTTCTGATCCTGCCAGGCGTTGCATTGCGAATCATCAATCAACAGCTGGCCAATTACAGCACGGTGCCGGCCAGGCTCGACCGCCTCGAACTCAATCCCTACAGCCTGGAAGTCACCCTCTGGGGCCTGAACATCGGGGCCCCGGGCAAGGAGCAAATCGGTTTCGCACGGCTTTACGCCAACCTGCAAATCGACAGCCTGTGGACCAAGGCCCTGCACCTCAAGGCCGTCGAACTCGACAAACCCAAGACCGAGCTGCTGTTCGCCAAGGACGGCACGCTCAACCTGGCCGGGCTGTTCAAGCTGCCCGCCAGCGAACCCGCAACACCAGACGAACCTCCAGGCAAGCCATTTCCGCTGCGTATCGGCGAGATCAAGCTGGCCGACGGTTACGTGCATTTCCAGGACATGCGCCCCAGCGAGCCCATCGAGTTTCTCTACGACGCGCTGAATTTCGAGCTGAAAAACCTCAGCACGCTGCCGGAAGACAACGCCGACATGACCCTCGTCGCCGCCGGGCCTGAAGGCGGTCAGATCGACTGGGTCGGGCGCATCAGCCTGGTGCCGATCGCGTCGGAAGGCACGCTCAAAGTCACCGACGGCAAGATGAAAGTCTGGTGGCCCTACGTTCGCGATGCCCTGCCGCTGGTGCTTAAAGACGGCGTACTCAGTTTCAACACCCACTACACACTCAGCCTGGCCAAGGAGACCGAGCTGCTGCTGGACAACACGTCCTTGAGCGTCGCGCCCTTCGCCATCGATGCCCCGGACGGCAGACCGCTGGCTCGCCTGAAAAAACTGAGCGTGAGCGAGACGTCGATTGATCTGGCCAAGCAGTTGGTGACCGTTGGCAAGATTCGCAGCGAAGGCCTGGAAACCTGGGCAACGCGTGAGTCAGACGGTGAGCTGGACTGGCAGAAGCTGTTCGCCAGCCAGCCTTCTAAGGCGCAGGCGAAAAAGGTTGAGGCTGAAAAACAGCAGCCCGCCACCGCGAGCAACGCTGAAACCACCGCCAGCGCAAAACCAGCGGCGCCGAGCAAGCCGTGGCAGGTGTTGCTGCGCGATACGCAGCTGCGCGACTACCGCATTCACCTCGCCGACAAGGTGCCGAAAGAGCCTGTTGCGATTGATGTCGGTCCGCTGAACCTCGACCTGACCGGCTTCGACAGCCTCAACAAATCACCCTTCAAGCTCAAGCTCGACACCGACGTGGGCAAGCAAGGCAAGCTGACCGCCGAGGGCGAGGTGAATCTGGCGCCGGTTCGCGCCAATCTCAACGTCACCACCCGCGATATCGACCTGCGTGTCGCGCAGTCCTACGTCACGCCGTTCATTCGTCTGGAAGTGCGGAGCGGCATGCTCAACAGCGACCTGGCGGTCGACCTGAAAAGCACCGAGCCCTTGGCACTGGGCATTACCGGCAAGGCGCAGGTCGACCAGTTGCACACCCTCGACACCCTCAAGTCGCGGGACTTCGTGAAGTGGCAACGGCTGAATGTCGAGGGCCTGAATTTCCAGCTCGGCGACAGCCTGACCATCGCCACGATCAACATTGATCAGCCCTATGCCCGATTCATGATTGCCGACGATCGCTCGACCAATATCGATGACCTGCTGATTCCTCAGCCTGCTGATCAACCCCCTGCCGCGCCGAAAGCCAAGGCTGCCGCCAGCAGCGAAAAGCCGATGGGCATTCGCATTGGTGAGGTCAACATCACCAACGGCTCGGCCAACTTTGCCGACTTCAGCCTTACGCCGAACTTTGCCACGGCCGTGCAGCAGCTCAACGGTAAGATCGGCACGCTGGATAACCGCCAGGACAAACCGGCGACGGTGAATATCAACGGCAAGGTGGATCGCTATGCGCCGGTGACCATCAAGGGCGCGCTGAATCCGTTCAACCCGATGGCAAGTCTGGACATCGCGACCAGCTTCAAGCGCGTGGAACTGACCACGTTGACGCCCTACTCGGGCAAGTTCGCCGGTTATCGCATTCGTAAAGGCCGTTTGAATCTTGATCTGCATTACCTGATCACCAAAGGCCAGCTCAAGGCAGAAAACAAGGTGGTGGTCGAGCAACTGCAGCTGGGTGAAAAGGTCGACAGCCCGGACGCGGTGAACCTGCCGTTGAAACTGGCGATCGCCCTGCTCAAGGATACCGATGGCAAGATTTCCATCGAGCTGCCCGTAACGGGCGATCTCAACAATCCGCAGTTCAGCGTGATGCCGATTGTCTGGCAGACCCTGCGCAATCTGGTGGTGAAGGCTGCGGCGGCGCCGTTCAAATTCATCGGCGGATTGATCAGCGGCGGTGGCGGATCAGAGGATTTAGGCACGGTGTCCTTCGCGCCAGGGGTTGATGAGTTGAGCCCTGAAGCCATGGCATCGCTGGACAAGCTGGCGGCGGGATTGAAAGCGCGTCCGGCGTTGCGCCTGGAGATTGAAGGCACCAGCGCTGAAGCGAGCGATGGGCCACTGATTGCCCAACAGCGCCTGGAGCGCGAATACCAGAGCACGTACTACAAGATTCTCCAGCGCCGTGGCGACAAGGTGCCGGCGCAGGCGAGCGATCTGACCGTGCCTGCTGACGAGAAGGCGCCGATGCTCGAGGGGATTTATCGCACGCGCCTGAAACAGCAGCCGCCGGCCGAGTGGGTGAATCTGGGCAAGGAAGAGCGTCAGAACAAGCTGCGCGAGGCGGTGCTCAAATCCTGGAGTTCGAGCGCGCTGCTGCTGCGTCAGCTCGGTCAGGCGCGGGCCGGAAGCATCAAGGACTACTTGGTGGACAAGGGCCAACTGGCAGACGAGCGGGTGTATTTCATCGACACCACCCTCGGCAAACCGGAAAAGGACGGCCGCGTCATCAGCCCCCTGCACCTCGACAGCGAGTAATGATTTTGAGAAATGCGATAACGAGGATGGCGTTGGTTCTCGGTGTGACAGCGCTGGCTGGCCTTGCCCATGCGGATACCTTGCGCTGCGGCAGCCAGTTGATCAGCGTGGGCGACCGGATGTTTGAAGTGCAGCAGAAATGCGGCCAACCGGTCAGCCAGGACATCATCGGCTACAAGGAAACCGTCAATCACTACCGCCAGGTGGATCAGGTGCAGGTCCAGGAATGGATCTACGGCCCGAGCAACGGGATGTACCAGTATTTGAGGTTCGAAGGCGGGCGGCTGGTGAGGATTGATAGCAAACGCGGGAGGTGATGGCGCCTGCCCTGAGGCTTTCCCGGCTATAGCCGGTCCCACAAAAAGCACGGGGTCAGTCTGTGGGACAGGCTTTAGCCGGGAAGAGGCCCGGGTGAACACCATGCATTTTTGGTGTAATTCCCGACGCTTTCCCGGCTGAGGCCGGTCCTACAAAGAAAGAGGCCAGTCTACCGGCCATCAACCAGCGGCCATCAACGCTCGTGCAGTGCCTCGGCGCGGGCTTTGAGGACGGGTTTGAGCAGGTAGCTCAGGATGGTTTTCTTGCCGGTGATGATGTCCACCGAGGCGACCATGCCGGGGATGATCAGCAGCGGGTGCTCATCAGTGCCGAGGTGGCTGCGGTCGGTGCGCAGTTTGATCACGTAGAAGGTGTTCTTCTTCTCTTCGTCCTGAATGGTGTCGGCGCCGATCTGCTCCAGCTTGCCTTTCAGCCCGCCATAGATCGTGTAGTCATAGGCCGTGAACTTGATCATCGCTTCCTGCCCCGGGTGCAGGAAGGCGATGTCTTGCGGGCGAATGCGCGCTTCTACCAACAGCGTGTCATCCAGCGGCACCACTTCGGCGATGTCGCTGCCCGGCTGAATAACGCCGCCGACGGTGTTGACCAGCATCTGTTTGACCACGCCGCGCACCGGCGATGTCACCATCGTGCGGTTAACGCGGTCTTCGAGGCCCTTGGCCGTCGACTGCGCTTTCGAAAGATTGGTGCGCGCTTCGTTCAGTTGGGTCAGCGCGTCGCTGCGAAATTTGCCACGGGTTTCATCGATCTTGCGCTGCACTTCGGCAATCGCCGCCTGTGCGCGAGGGATCGCCAGCGTGGTGCCATCGAGCTGACCACGGGTTTCCACCTCGGAGCGTTTCAGCCGCAGGATGTCCACCGGCGA
Organism: Pseudomonas sp. PS02290; assembly: GCF_029960075.1. Classification (NCBI taxonomy): domain Bacteria; kingdom Pseudomonadati; phylum Pseudomonadota; class Gammaproteobacteria; order Pseudomonadales; family Pseudomonadaceae; genus Pseudomonas; species Pseudomonas sp. PS02290. The sequence goes on along the minus strand of NZ_JASCOY010000007.1, from coordinate 106,808 downwards.
CACCGCGCCTTGGGACACCAACGGCTCGGACATGCCGATCTCCTGGCGCAACAGGGCCAGGCTGCTGCGGTACTGCTCTTGCTTGGAGCCGAACTCACGCAATTCCTGCTGACGCTGAATCAATTGCTGCTGCAAACCACCAATCTCATCCACCAGTTGCTGACGGCGGCTTTTGTACAGCGACTCTTCGTTCGCTGCCTGATTCGGCACCAGCTTGCGCGCTTCGGCGCTGATATTCAGCGGACGGTCATCGACCTCGGCGCTCAGACGCTCGACGCGCAGTTGCATGGCCAGCCGATCAGCCTCGGTTTCGCCAACGTTGGACGCAAAGCGCGTGTCGTCGAGACGAATCAGCGGGGCGCCGGCGTCGACGATCTGGCCGTCGTGGGCGTAGATCTGCGCGACGATGCCGCCTTCCAGGTTCTGAATTTTCTGGATCTTGGTCGACGGAATGGCCTTGCCCTCGCCCTTCGTCACTTCATCGATCACGGCGTAGTTGGCCCAGACCAGCAAGAAGACGAAGAACAGAATCACGGCCCAGATGGTCAGCCGCACGATGCGCGGGGCGTCGTCGACCAATGCCTTTTTGACTTCCGGCAGCGCCTGGCCTTCCAGCGAAGGTGAGCCCTTGAAGTAGCCGAAGATGCCGCCACCGGAGTTTTGACCTGACTTAAGCAACACTGATCTGCCCCTTCTTCAACGCTTCCATAACGGCGGCTTTCGGACCGTCGGCCACGATCTGGCCGCGGTCGATGACCACCAGGCGATCAACCAGGCTGAGCAACGAAGCTCGGTGTGTCACAAGAATCACGGTCTTTTTCTCGATGACGCCATGCAGGCGCTGCTTCAAACGTTCTTCGCCGGTGTTGTCCATGGCGCTGGTGGGTTCGTCGAGCAACAGGATCGGTGGATCAAGCAACAAAGCCCGCGCCAGGGCAACGTTCTGCCGCTGACCACCGGACAGATTCTGCCCGCGCTCACCCACTTGCAGCTCGTAGCCCTGGGGATGCAGGCTGGCGAATTCATGCACGCCGGCCAGTTCAGCGGCCTGCAGCACCATTTCGTCGTCCACGTAACGCGCGCCGGAAATCAGGTTGTCGCGCAGCGTGCCCGACAACAGCTGTATGTCCTGGGCGACGTAACCAATGTTGTGGCGCACTTCGCTGACGTCGATCTGACGAATGTCGACGCCATCCACCAGCAGCGAGCCTTCGTCCGGCCGATACAAACCGACCAGCAGTTTGGCCAGGGAGCTTTTCCCCGACCCGCTACGGCCGATGATGCCGACCTTCTCGCCCGGGCGGATCACCAGATTGATGTTGCGCAGCGCCAAGTTTTGCTGGTTCGGGTAAGTGAACTCAAGGTTGCGGAATTCCATGGCGCCCTGCAGCACCTGACGGCTGAGGGGACGCTCGTCGAAGTTGCGTTCCTGAGGCAGTTCCATCATTTGATCGACCGACACCATGGTCACTTTGGCTTGCTGGTAACGGGTCAGCAGGCCGGACAGTTGCGCCAGTGGGCCAAGGGCGCGGCCGCTGAGCATGTAGCACGCCACGAGGCCGCCCATGCTGAGGACGCCGTCCATGATCATGTAAACGCCGAAACAGATCATCGCCACGCCCGCCAGTTGCTGGATCAGCAGGGTGATGTTCATGGCAAGACCGGAAAGCACTTTGACGCGCAATTCCAGGCGGCTAAGCGTACCGATGGTGTGTTCCCACTGGTATTGACGCTCGCTTTCGGCGTTGTTGACCTTCACCGCATCGAGGCCGGCGAGGGTTTCGATCAGACTCGACTGACGCTCGGCCCCCAGCGCCATGGTGCGCTCAAGGGTGGAGGTCAGCGGCTTTTGCAGAAAGTGGCCGATGCCCAGCGCCAGCGGGAAGGCGATGATCGGAATCCACACCAGATGCCCGCCCAGCAGCGCAATCACCAACAGGATGATCAGCGTGAACGGCAGGTCGATGAGGCTGGTCAGGGTCAGCGACGTCAAGAAGTCACGCATGCCCTGGAACTCATGAATGTTCTGGGCGTAGCTGCCGACCCGCGCCGGGCGAAACTTCATCGCCATGCCGACGATGCGTTCGAACAACGTGGCGGAAATGATCAGGTCAGTTTTCTTGCCGGCCAGGTCCAGGCACAGACTGCGCAGGCCCTTGAGCAAAAGATCAAACAGAAACGCGCCACAGATACCGGTCGCCAGCACCCACAGTGTGGCGGTGGCCTGGTTGGGCACGACTCGGTCGTAGACGTTCATCACGAAAAGAGGGGTAGCCAGCGCGATCAGGTTGATCACGAAGCTGGCAGCGATCGCGTCGACGTAAAGCCAGCGAGACAGCTTGAGGGTGTCCTTGAACCAGGAACGAGCGCGCGGGATGAGCGAGCCCTTGGTCACGTCAAATTTATGTTGCGGCTGTGCGAAAAACACCCGACCGCTGTAATCCTGCGCCAGCGCTTCGGTCTCGATCAGCACTTCGCCGCCGTTACTTTCGCTGATCAGCAGGCGGGCCGATTGGCCCTCCCAACCGAGCAAAACGGCAGAACGCCCGTCTTTCAGGAGCAGCAAGGCGGGCAATGCGATCTCGGGAATCTGGATGAGTTTGCGTTGCAGCAAACGCCCCTGCAAACCCGCCCGGGCTGCGGCGCGGGGCAGCAAATCCGGGCTCAGGCGCTGGTCGGGCAATGGCAGACCGGTGGTCAGCATGGCCCGGCTCGCCGGTTTGTGATGCAGGGCACAGAGTGTCAACAGCCCGTCGAGTAGCGGATCGTCGTGCTGGCTGCGTGGATCATGACCTAATTGAGCCGAAGGTAATTCCAAGTCCACGCTGACACTCTCTTTCTTAACGGTTAAAAGAAGCTGACTCCGTCAAGAATCAGTTCATGCCCGGCAGCTGAACTGTCGGTTTCACATCGTTCTGCACAACCGATGCCATCGGCGCCACGACACCCTGGCTTTTCAGCAATGTGCCCATGTCCGCCTTGATGCGGTACTGGGTGTACGTCTGCAGGTTTTTCAGCTGCACCAGACGCTGTTGCGCGGTGAACAACTCGTTCTCGCTGTCGAGAAGGTCGAGCAGGGTACGCTCTCCCAGACTGAATTGCTGCTGGTAGGAAGTACGCACGCTGTTGGCCCGCTCGACGTACTGCTGAGCGATCGGCACCTGGGCGTTGGCGTTGTTGTAGGCGTTCCAGGCCAGGCCCAGTTCTTCGTTCAACTGACGCAGCGCGTTGTTGCGGATATCCAGGGCCTGACTCGACAGGTACGACTTGGATTGCAGGTCAGCCTTGCTGCTGCCACCGGCGTACAGGTTGAAGCGCATGCGGACCATGGCTTCCCAGCCATTGTTGTGGCCTTCGTCGCCGCCAATGTTGTTATCGGCATTGCGGCCCAGTTCTGCATCGAAACGCGGGTAGTAATTGGACTGCGCCGAGGTGTACTGCTTTTCAGCGGCAACGATGTCGGCTTCGGCCGAGCGCAGCACCGGGCTGTTCTCGAGCATCTGGCGGCGGGCTTCGTTCAGATCGGCAGGCATCATGGCGAACGGCGACGGCGCTTCCAGCTGGTCAGCTTCCAGACCAACGGCACTCAAGTAGTTGGTCTGGGCGTCGGCCAGGTTGGTTTGTTCGGTGATCAGGTTGTTACGGGCCTGTGCCAGACGGGCATCGGCCTGGTCCATATCGGCCATACGACCTACACCGCGGGAAGTGCGCAGTTTGATTTGGTCGTAAATACGTTCGTGACTCTTCAGGTTTTCTTCGGCCAGCCGAACCATTTCACGTTGAGTAAGAACATCGAGATAGACCTGCGCAACTGTCAACGCGGTACGTTCGGTTGTATTTAACAGCGAGTATGCCCGGGAATTGGCGGTGGCTTGTTGACGCGCAACTTCGTTACTTGTTGCGAAGCCATCAAAGAGCATTTGCTGAAGACGGATTTGCGACTCGCCACGGTCCAGCGTCTGGTAATCGTGACGACCGGTCGAGGCACGGGTGCTTGGCGTATCGGAACCGGCCCGGCCGTAGCCCGCCGTGACATCGACACGCGGCAGGTAGCCGCCCTTTGCAGCACGGAGTGCGTAGTCCTGGGCGATACGGGCATTGATGCCGGCCTGCACCTCGGGATGCTCGTCCATGGCTTTCTGCATGGCGGACTGTAGCGTCTGGGCCTGAACGAAACCGGCACAAAGGATGAGGGGTACAGCAGTGAAGAGGTGCTTACGCATTTTGGTGATTTCCCGAGAACGTACTTGTTCAAAATGCAGCAATACGCACTGCCGCATCGTAAAAATGGCCATTGAAGTGATCGTCTCGAGAGTGTTCTGAAGGGCGCTTGCGATCACACTGCAGAAATCCGCGATCTCATCAAATATCAATGTGACATTACGGAAGCGATTGTTTAGGATGTCGCCGAATAGGTCAATACTTTGGCAGAAAGTTAATTCCAGTGCCGACCTGCTGTTAATAAATTGACGCCAGATTACGAGCAACTTAATAAGTTCCCTAACTTGTTATCTGGCAATGAAACAAATGCGAATTTTTACGTCATCCAGTAATGAAGCGGCGTTAGTTAAGGCCGGTCGGCATGATGGATACCAACTGAACGGTAATTTCGGAGAGTCACCCCCATGAGCAGTGTTGTTGCCATCGTCAAAAGCATTGTTGGCCAGGTAGTAGCAGTTTCCCCGGAAGGGATTCGTCGTGTGCTCATCGAGGGTGACCGGTTGTTCACCGGCGAGCAGCTTGAGACAGGCCCGGGAGGCGCAGTCACGCTGCAGCTTGCCGATGGCCGTCAGCTGGACATTGGCCGTGACAGCCAGTGGAGTGCCGACGCACCGGCGTCCACGACCAACCTTGCCGAAGCCAGCGCGCAAGCGGCACCGTCAGTTGCCGAACTGCAGCAGGCCATCGCGGCCGGCGCCGACCCGACCAAAGACCTCGAAGCCACTGCAGCAGGTCCGCAAGCGGCGCCAGGCGACGGCGGCAACGCAGGCGGCGGCCACAGCGTGGTGATGCTCACCGAGACAGCGGGCGAAGTGAATCCGACCATCGGCTTCCCGACCAACGGGCTGGGGACGACGACCACGCCGCCGCCTACGCTGAGCAACGGCCTGGCGATCGACAACGGCAACGACAACGGCGGTGCCCCCGTCGCGCCGCAGCCGACCGGCACCCTGACACTGACCGCCACTCAGACGCTGACAGAAGCCGGCGGCGCGCTGGTTTACACGGCGAACATCACCCAGGCACCGACGTCGGACCTGACGGTCACCCTGTCCAACGGTTCGACCATTGTCATTCGTGGCGGCGACACGTCCGGCTCAACCACTGTTCAACTGGCTGACAACAACACGCCGTACATCGACCCTTCCGTTATCAGCACCACCATCACCGGCACAACGGGCGGTGGCGGTCTGGTCGTGACAACCGATCCGACCCCGGCGGTGACCACCATCACCGACACCATCGACACCACCACGGTCAGCCTCAGCGCTGCGCCGACGTCTGTCGAAGGCACCTCGATCACCTACACCGCTACGCTGACCAACCCGGCACAGACCCCGGTCAACGTCACCTTGTCCGACGGTTCGACCATCACCATCCGTGCGGGCGAGTCCACCGGTACGGTTGTCGTCGCGGCCCCAGCGAATGACGTCTACAACACCAACACCGTTATCAGCACCACGATTACCGGCGCAACCGGCGGCAACTTTGAGAACCTGGTGCCCAACACGGCGCCGGCTGTGGTGCAGATCGTCGACAGCATCGACACCACCGTTGCCAGCATCACCGGCACCCAGTCTGTGGTTGAAGGCCAGGCCGCCACGTACACCATTACGTTGAGCAACCCGGCGCAGACCGAAGTCACGATCAATCTGACCTACAGTGGCACCGCATCCAACGGCACTGACTACACGCAAGTGGTCAGCGTGAAGATCCCTGCCAACAGCAGCAGCGTCACCTTCGACCTGAACACCCTTAATGACACGATCCCGGAAGGCGTTGAAAACGTCACCGTGGCGATCGGCGCCATCACCGGCGGCAACTTCGAGAACATCGTTGCCAACGCGACCAATGGCAGCGTCACCACCACCATCATCGACAACGACGCTCTGCCGGTTGTCGATCCGAATGGCGGCGGTAACGGCACCAACAGCGAAACCACGTTCACCGAAGGCCAGGCTGGCGTTTCGATCGCCGACCAGTTGACCGTCACTGACGCCGACAGCCCGACCCTGCAAGGCGCGAAAGTCACCCTGACCAACGCTCAGGACGCCGACACATTAGTAGTGGGCAGCCCGAACGCGAACATCGCGGTCACTACCGCCACCGTCAACGGCCAGATCGTACTGACCCTGACCGGTGCCGCCACCGCTGCCGAATACGAAGCCGTGATCAAGTCGATCACCTTCCAGAACAGCAGCCAGGACCCGAGCGTCGCGGACCGCACCATTACTGTGACCGTCAACGATGGCCAGAACGATTCCGTGCCGGCCACCAGCATCGTGCACGTCGTCGCCGTCAATGACGCCCCGACCGTCTCATTCACCAGCACCGATTACGTCGAAAACGGCGCGCCTCAGGCACTGGTCAACAACCTGCAGATCGGCGACGTCGACGGCGGCCAGTTGAGCGGCGCGAAGATCACCGTGACTGGCGTTCAGGCCGAAGACCTGATCGCTTCGCCGTCCTTCCAGGGCGGCAACACCGGCACCACGGCGTCGGGCATCAGCTACACGCTGGGCAACGACGCCAACGGCAACGTTGTCATTCAGTTGAGCGGCAACGCCTCGATCGCCGACTACACCACGCTGATCAACTCGATCACTTACGCCAACAGGAGTGACGCCCCGATCACCACCCCGCGCGGCGTGACGATCGAAGTGACTGACGTGGACACCCACGGCACCAACAACCTGACGGGCATTGCCACCGGCGAAGTCGATATCACGCCGGTCAACGATGCACCGACCGTCACCGACGCATCGGGCAAAGGCGACGAAGACACCACCATCGCGGTCAAGCTGACCGGCGCTGACGTCGACGGCACCATCGATCACTTCAACCTGGTCAGCCTGGCAGCCAACGGCACGTTCTACGCCGATGCCGCCGGGACCCAGGCGCTGACCAACCTCAGCAACATCGCCGCCACCGCCAACGGCGCGACCATCTACTTCAAGCCGAACGCCAACTGGGCGGGCGACACCAGCTTCACCTACACCGCTGTCGACAATCAGGGCCAGCCAGCCGGCACGCCAGCCAACGGCATCATCAACGTCACGCCAGTGGCCGATGCCCCGATCGTCACCGTTGCCAACGCCCAAGGCGCTGAAGACACGGCGATCAAGCTGACCCTGAGCACTGCACTGGTCGACACCGATGGCTCCGAATCCCTGGGCCCGTTGGTTGTGTCCGGCATTCCGGTCGGCGCCGTGCTGACTGACGGCACCCACAGCTACACCTCGATTCCGACAGGCGACGGCGCCGTCTACATCGACGGCTGGGACCTGAACAACCTGACGATCACGCCGCCGAAAGACTTCAACGGCCCGATCACCTTGCAGGTGAGCTCGACCTCGACCGAAGCCGCCAACAAGGATGCGGCCACCACGACGCAGTCTCTGATCGTCAACGTGACGCCCGTGAACGACGGCCCGGCGGTCAACTTCGACAGCACGACCTACACCGAAAACGGTGCGCCGGTCGCGCTGGTCAACAACTTCAGCATCACCGACATCGACAGCACTCAGCTGAGCAGCGCGAAAATCACGCTAACCGGTATCCAGGCTGAAGACCTGGTTGTGTCCCAGTACTACAAAGGTGGCACCACCGGTGTTACAGACCTGGGCATCACCTACACCCTGAGCAACGACGCCAACGGCAACATCGTCATCGACCTGACGGGCAATGCCTCGGTCGCCAACTATGAAACCCTGATCAAGTCGCTGACTTACGCCGACAACAGCGAAAACCCGAGCACCGTCCCGCGCGGCGTGAGCATTTCCGTCACTGACCTGGACGCCAACGGCACCACTAACCTGACCGCCGTGCACGACGGCCAGATCAACGTGATTGCCGTCAACGACGCCCCGACCGTCAACGCGGCACGGGGCCAGGGCGACGAAGACACTGCGATCGCGGTCAAGCTAACCGGCGCTGATGTCGACGGCACCATCGACCACTTCAACCTAGTCACCATGGCCGAGCATGGCAAGTTCTACGCCGACGCAGCCGGTACCCAGGAGCTGACCAACCTCAGCAACATCGCCGCCAGCAACAACAGCGCGACCATCTACTTCAAACCGGATGCCAACTGGGCCGGTGACACCAGCTTCACCTATACCGCTGTCGACAACCAAAACCTGCCTGCGGGCGCGCCGACGAACGGCATCATCAACGTCACGCCGGTAGCCGATGCTCCGATCGTCACCGTTGCTGACGCACAAGGTAATGAAGACTCCGCGATCAAGCTGAACGTGAGCACCGCGCTGGTCGACACCGATGGTTCGGAATCCCTGGGCCCGTTCGTGGTGTCCGGTATTCCGGTGGGCGCCGTGCTGACTGACGGCACCCACAGCTACACCTCGATTCCGACAGGCGACGGCGCGGTCTACATCAACGGTTGGGATCTGACCAACCTGACGATCACGCCGCCTAAAGACTTCAACGGCTCGATCAACCTGCAAGTGAGCTCGACCTCCACCGAGCTGACCGGCCAATCGGCCACCACGACTGTGCCCCTGACTGTCACCGTCGGGCCGGTCAACGACGCACCGACCGTCACCTTTACCAACCCTGACTACGTCGAAAACGGCGCACCTCAGGCATTGGTCAGCAATCTGCAGATCGGCGACGTCGACAGCGCACAATTGAGCAGCGCGAAGATCACGCTGACCGGCATTCAGGCTGAAGACCTGATCGTTTCCCAGTACTACAAGGGCGGCAACAGCGGCACCACCGACCTGGGCATCAGCTACAACCTGAGCAACGACGCCAACGGCAACATCGTCATCGACCTGACCGGCAAGGCGTCGATCGCCGACTACACCACGCTGATCAACTCGATCACCTACGCCAACAGCAGCGATAACCCAAGCACTGCTCCACGTGGCGTGACCATTGAAGTGACCGACGTTGATGCCAATGGCACCAACAACCTGTCGGGCAGCGCCACCGGTCAAATTGACGTGACCGCAGTCAACGATGCACCGACCGTTAACACAGCGTCGGGTGCTGGCGACGAAGACACCACCATCGCCGTCAAGCTGACTGGCTCTGACGTCGACGGCACCATTGGCCACTTCAACCTGGTCACTGCGCCTGCACACGGCACGTTCTACTCGGACGCCGCAGGTACTCAGCCGCTCACCAACTTGACCAACATCGCCGCCAGCAACAACGGCGCGACGATCTACTTCAAGCCAGACGCAAACTGGGCCGGTGATACCAACTTCACTTACACCGCTGTCGATAACCAGAACCTGCCAGCCGGCAACACGGCAACGGGCACGATCAATGTCACGCCGGTGGCTGATGCGCCGATCGTTACCGTCAGCAACGCCCAAGGCGCCGAAGATTCGGCGATCAAGCTGAACGTAAGCACCGCGCTGGTCGACACCGATGGCTCCGAATCCCTGGGCCCATTCGTGGTGTCCGGCATTCCGGTCGGCGCCGTGCTGACGGACGGCACCCACAGCTACACCTCGATTCCGACAGGCGATGGCGCGGTCTACATCAATGGCTGGGACCTGACCAACCTGACGATCACGCCGCCGAAAGACTTCAACGGTTCGATCAACCTGCAAGTGAGCTCGACCTCGACTGAGATCACCGGTCAATCGGCAACCACGACTGTGCCCCTGACTGTCACCGTCGGGCCGGTCAACGATGCGCCAGTGGTCAACTTCGACAGCACCTCGTACACCGAAAACGGTGCACCGATCGCGATAGTCAATAACCTCAGCATCAGCGACGTCGACAGCACTCAACTGAGCAGCGCGAAGATCACGCTGACCGGTATTCAGGCTGAAGACCTGATCGTTTCGCAGTACTACAAAGGTGGTACCTCTGGCGACACGAGCCTGGGCATCAAGTACACGCTCAGCAACGACGCCAACGGCAACATCGTCATCGACTTGACTGGCAAGGCTTCGGTTGCCAACTACGAAACCCTGATCAAGTCGATCACCTACGCTGACAACAGCGAGAACCCGAGCACTGCCCCACGCGGCGTGACCATCGCCGTTACTGACGCTGATGCCAACGGCACCAACAACCTGACCGTCGTTCACGACAGCCAGATCAATGTCATTTCCATGAACGATGCGCCGGTAGTCAACGCCGCTTCGGGTGCAGGCAAGGAAGACACCACCATCGCGGTCAAGCTGTCTGGCTCCGATGTCGACGGCACCATTGGCCACTTCAACCTGGTCAGTGCGCCTGCACACGGCACGTTCTACTCGGACGCCGCCGGTACTCAGCCGCTGACCAACTTGACCAACATCGCCGCCAGCAACAATGGCGCGACGATCTACTTCAAGCCAGACGCAAACTGGGCAGGTGATACCAGCTTCACTTACACCGCTGTCGACAACCAGAACCTGCCAGCCGGCACCCCGGCAACTGGCACGATCAATGTCACGCCAGTGGCTGATGCTCCGATCGTTACCGTCACCACCGCCCAGGGCGATGAAGACACCGCAATCAAGATCAGCGTCGGCACTGCACTGGTCGACACCGACGGTTCGGAAAGCCTGAGCGGCCTGACCGTGGGCGGCATTCCGGTTGGCGCCGTGCTGACCGACGGCAAAAACAGCTACACCTCGATCCCGACCGGCGACGGCAAAGTCATCATCGATGGCTGGGATTTGACCAAGCTGACCCTGACGCCGCCGGCTGACTTCAACGGTTCGATCACGCTGCAAGTGAGCTCGACGTCGACTGAGATCACCGGCCAATCGGCAACCACGACCCAGTCCCTGACTGTGAACGTCGCGTCGGTAAACGATGCGCCTGTGGTCAACACCGCCACCGGCAATGGCAACGAAGACACTATCGTTGCGGTCAAGCTGACCGGTTCGGACGTCGACGGCACCATTGACCACTTCAACCTGGTCAACACGCCTGCCAACGGCACCTTCTACTCCGACGCTGCGGGCACCCAGCCGCTGACCAACCTGAACGACATCACCGCGACCAACAACGGCGCGACGATCTACTTCAAGCCAGATGCGAACTGGAACGGCAGCACGCCGTTCACCTACACCGCTGTCGACAATCAAGGTCTGCCCGCCGCCACTCCAGGCACTGGCACGATCAACGTCACGGCCGTCAACGACGCGCCGGTGGTCAACTTCGGCAGCATCACCTACACCGAAAACGGTGCGCCGATCGCGATCGTCAAAGACTTCAGCATCGCTGATGTCGACAGCACCGAACTGAGCAGCGCGAAAATCACGCTGACCGGTATTCAGACTGAAGACCTGATCGTTTCCCAGTACTACAAAGGCGGCACCGATGGCACCACCGGTACCACCAGTCTGGGTATCAGCTACAAGCTGAGCAACGACGCCAACGGCAACATCGTCATCGACTTGACCGGCAAGGCTTCGGTTGCGAACTACGAAACCCTGATCAAGTCGATTACTTACGCCGACAACAGCGAGAACCCGAGCACTGCCCCACGTGGCGTGACCATCGCTGTCACCGACGTGGATGCCAACGGCACCAACAACCTGACCGTTGTTCACGACAGCCAGATCAACGTTATTGCCGTGAACGACGCTCCAGTTGTCAACGCCGCCACCGGCAATGGCAACGAAGACACTATCGTTGCGGTCAAGCTGACCGGCTCTGACGTAGATGGCGCGATCGACCATTTCAATCTGGTCAACACGCCTGCCAACGGCACGTTCTACTCCGACGCCGCTGGCACTCAGCCGCTGACCAACTTGAACGACATCACCGCGACCAACAACGGCGCGACGATCTACTTCAAGCCGGATGCGAACTGGAACGGCAGCACGCCGTTCACCTACACCGCTGTCGACAATCAAGGTTTGCCCGCCGCCACTCCAGGCACTGGCACGATCAACGTCACGGCCGTCAATGACGCGCCGGTTGTGAACTTCGACAGCACCTCGTACACCGAAAACGGTGCACCGGTTGCGATCGTCAAAGACTTCAGCATCACCGACGTCGACAGCACAGAGCTGAGCAGCGCGAAAATCACGCTGACCGGTATTCAGGCTGAAGACCTGATCGTGTCTCAGTACTACAAAGGCGATAACAGCGGCGATACCGGTCTGGGCATCAAGTACACCCTGAGCAACGACGCCAACGGCAACATCGTCATCGACTTGACTGGCAAGGCTTCGGTTGCCAACTACGAAACCCTGATCAAGTCGATCACCTACGCCGACAACAGCGAGAACCCGAGCACTGCCCCACGCGGTGTGACCATCGCTGTGACCGACGCTGATGCCAACGGCACCAACAACCTGACCGTTGTTCACGATAGCCAGATCAATGTCATTTCCGTGAACGATGCGCCGGTAGTCAACGCCGCTTCGGGTGCAGGCAACGAAGACACCACCATCGCCGTCAAGCTGTCTGGCTCAGATGTTGATGGCACCATCGGCCACTTCAACCTGGTCACTGCGCCTGCACACGGTACGTTCTACTCGGACGCCGCCGGCACCCAGCCGCTGACCAACTTGACCAACATCGCCGCCAGCAACAACGGCGCGACGATCTACTTCAAGCCAGACGCGAACTGGGCGGGCGACACCACCTTCACCTACACCGCGGTCGACAACCAGAACCTGCCAGCCGGCAACACGGCAACTGGCACGATCAACGTCACGCCTGTGGCGGATGCCCCGATCGTTACCGTCACCAACGCTCAGGGCGATGAAGACACCGCCATCAAGCTGGACCTGAGCGCTGCACTGGTGGACACCGATGGTTCCGAGTCCCTCGGACCGGTCATTGTGGGCGGCATCCCAGTGGGCGCGGTGCTGAGCGATGGCAACGGCCACAGCTACACCTCCATCCCTGTTTCTGAAGGCGGCGATGGCGAGGCGTACCTCACCGGCTGGAACCTGAGCACCCTGACCATCACGCCGCCGAAAGACTTCAACGGCTCGTTCAACCTGCAAGTGAGCTCGACGTCGACCGAAAGCGCCAACAACGACTCGGCCACCACGGTTAAGTCGCTGACCGTTAACGTCGCATCCGTAAACGATGCGCCGGTAGTCAACACCGCCACAGGCAATGGCAGCGAAGACACCCTCGTTGCGGTCAAGCTGACCGGCTCCGACGTCGACGGCACCATTGACCACTTCAACCTGGTCAACACGCCTGCCAATGGCACTTTCTACTCCGACGCCGCTGGCACCCAGCCGCTGACCAACCTGAACGACATCACCGCCACCAACAACGGCGCGACGATCTACTTCAAGCCAGATGCGAACTGGAACGGCAGCACGCCGTTCACCTATACCGCCGTTGACAACCAGGGTCTGGCTTCCACCACCCCGGCGACCGGCACCATCACGGTTACGCCTGTCAACGACGCGCCTGTGGTCAACTTCGGCAGCATCACCTACACCGAGAACGGTGCAGCGACGCCGATCGTCAAAGACTTCAGCATCACTGACGTCGACAGCACTCAGCTGAGCAGCGCGAAAATCACGCTGACCGGTATTCAGGCCGAAGACCTGATCGTGTCTCAGTACTACAAAGGCGATAACAGCGGCGATACCGGTCTGGGCATCAAGTACACCCTGAGCAACGACGCCAACGGCAACATCGTTATCGATCTGGTTGGCAACGCTTCGGTCGCCAACTACGAAACCCTGATCAAGTCGATCACCTACGCCGACAACAGCAACAACCCGAGCACCACGCCGCGCGGCGTGACCATTGCTGTGACCGACGTGGATGCCAATGGCACCAACAACCTGACCGTCGTTCACGACAGCCAGATCAACGTGATTTCCGTCAACGATGCGCCGGTGACCAAGCCAGCGACGGCGACGGGCGACGAAGACAACACCGTGGCGGTCAAGCTGACCGGCACCGACGTCGACGGCACCATTGACCACTTCAACCTGGTCAACCTGGGTCAGCACGGTACTTTCTACGCCGATGCCGCAGGCACTCAGGCACTGGACGGCAACAGCGTCATCAAGGCGACCGGCAATAGCGCAACCGTCTACTTCAAGCCGGTCGGCGACTGGAGCGGCAGCACCAACTTCACCTACACCGCGGTCGACAACCAGGGTCAGGTAGACACCACTCCGGCAACCGGCACCATCAAGGTCAATCCGGTCACCGACGCCCCTGCCCTGTCCCTCGTGGACGACCAGACCGTGGCTTCGCTGAACGTGAACGGCGCGACCACGACTGTGATCGGCAACATCGGCAGTGGCGCATGGCACACCGACAACAGCGGCGGCACCGTTGAGATCCACACCCCAGGTACCTACGGCGTTGCCGGCAACAGCAACAACAGCCAAGTGCTGGAGCTGGAGCGCAACAGCGGTGACCCGAGCAACCTGTACACCAACATCGACGCCAAAGCCGGCGCGACCTACACCGTTTCGCTCGATTATTCGGTCCGTGCAGGCGCGGTCGACAACTCGCTGATCAACGTCTTCTGGGGCGGCAAGCTGGTCGGCACGCTGACCAACACCGTGGTCGGTCTGAAGACCTACACCTTCGACGTGCCGGTCACCACCGACGGCAGCGCGAAGCTGGAATTCAAGGCTGGCGACGCGAACTCCCTCGGCGGCGTGATCAACAACATCAGCGTCACCGAGCACCTGAACAGCGGCCTGGAAGACAACGCGATTCTGCTGTCGACCATCAAGGCAGCGACCACCGACGTCGACGGTTCCGAAACCCTGACGGTCAGCATGAAGGGCATTCCGGTTGGCGCTTCCCTGAGCGACGGCACGCACACCTTCAACGCCACCGCCGGTGCAACCGCCACTGACGTGACCGATTGGGACCTGAGCAAACTCAAGCTGACCCCGCCGGCCAACTTCAGCGGCGACATCGCTCTGACCGTCACCGCTACCGCCCAAGACGGCGCAGCGGCTCCGGTCAGCAAAGACCTGACGTTCAACGTCCATGTGGCACCGGTGGCAGACGCCCCGACCGTGATCGCGCCTGCCGTCACCGGCCCGGAAGACACGGCCATCCACCTGAACATTGGCACCACGCTGGTCGATACCGACGGTTCCGAGAGCCTGACCCACCTGACCGTTTCCGGCGTTCCGGTCGGTGCCGTTGTCACCGATGGCACTCACAGCTACACGTCGACTGCCGGCGGCAACGGCACTGCGGCGCTCGACGGCTGGGACCTGACCAAGGTGACCATCACGCCACCGGAAAACTTCAACGGCCAGATCAACCTGACCGTCAACGCGACGTCCACCGAACTGAACGGCCCGTCCGCGACGACCCAACAGCCGCTGACCGTCAACGTGACGCCAGTGAACGACGCACCGGTCGTGAATTTCGGCAGCATCACCTACACCGAAAATGACGCCCCGACCGCGATCGTCAAAGACTTCAGCATCACCGACATCGACAGCACCCAGCTGAGCAGCGCGAAGATCACGCTGACCGGTATTCAGGCTGAAGACTTGATCGCTTCCAAGTACTACAAAGACGGTACCTCGGGCGATACGGGCCTGGGCATCAAGTACACGCTGAGCAACGACGCCAACGGCAACATCGTCATCGATTTGACCGGCAAGGCTTCGGTTGCGAACTACGAAACCCTGATCAAGTCGATCACCTACGCCGACAACAGCGATAACCCGAACACCGCGCCACGCGGCGTGACCATCGCTGTGACTGACGCCGATGCCAACGGCACTGACAACCTGACGGTGGTCCACAACAGTCAGATCAACGTGATCGCCGTGAACGACGCGCCGGTCATCGGCCACACCGGGACGGGCAAAGAGTTCGGCAACACCTGGAACGAAACCGCCGTGGGTGGCGATGTCACCGCGCCGGGCAAAGGCCCAGGTCAGATCGCTCGCGATTTCACCCTGAACGACGCCGACAGCACCACGCTGAAAAGCGCGACCGTCACGCTGACCAACTTCAAAGACGGCGACGTCCTGAATGTCGGCAAACCGGGCGCCCTGACCTACACCCTGAGTGATGTAAAAGACGCTTCCGGCGCAGTGACCGGCAAAACCATCACGTTCGGCGCAGGCACAGCCGCCCAGTACCAGACGGCGATTCAGTCGATCACCTTCGACAGCACGTCCCATGATCCGTCGAAAGACAACCGCATCATCAACATCACTGTCGATGACGGCAGCGCGGTCAACAACATCGCGTCCACGACCTCGACGATCCACATCACCACGGTCAACGATGTACCAACCGTGAGCACTGCGTCGGTTGCCTTTACTGAAAACGACGCGGCGGTCTCGATCGTCAAGAACCTGAACCTGGCCGATGTCGACAACACTACCCTGAGCAAGGCCGCGGTGTCGGTCGATGTGAAGGCAGGCGACGTACTGACCTTCACCGGCACTGCGCCGAAAGGCGTCAGCGTGGTGGAAACCCACAACGATGCAGGCCTGGTGAACGGCTTCAAGATCAACGGCATCGCGACCATTGACCAGTACAAGGCGCTGATCCAGTCGATCACCTTCAACAGCCCGGGCGACAACCCTCAGGCGGGTGACCGTGCCGTGACGGTTCAAGTGACCGACTCCGGCGCGAAAGGCGACGGTACCGGTACGCAGGATTCGCTGGTTGCCGGCAGCAAGATCTCGGTCACCGCCGTGAACGACGCGCCCGTCATCGGCCACACCGGCGATGGCAAGGACTTCGGCAACACCTGGAACGAAACCCTGGTCGGCGGCGATGTCACCGCGCCGGGCAAAGGTCCAGGCCTGATTGCTGCAGACTTCACCCTGAAAGACGCCGACAGCCCGACGCTGCAAAGCGCCACTGTCACGCTGACCAACTACAAGGCGGGTGATCTGCTGGCGATCGGCAACACCGCAGGCCTGAGCTACACCACCACTGACATCGTCACCAACAACGTGGTGACCGGCAAGGTCATCACGTTCGGTGCCGGCACGGCGGCTCAGTATCAGACGGCGATCTCGTCGATTACCTTCGACAGCACGTCTCACGACCCTGTCAAAGACGATCGCATCATCAACATCAGCGTCAACGACGGCAGTGCCACCAACAACATCGCCAACACCACCTCGACGATTCACATCACGACGGTCAACGATGTTCCGGTGGCCAACGCCACGACCGGCAGCGGCAACGAAGACAGCCCGGCCATCGCCGTGACGCTGAGCGCGACCGACGTGGACAGCAAAATCGACCACTTCAACCTGGTCGACATGGCTGCGCACGGCACGTTCTACGCCGATGCGGCGGGCAAGGTCGCGTTGACCAGCCTGAGCAACATCGTCGCCGTCGGCAACGCTGCAACGGTGTACTTCAAGCCAGCCGCCGATTGGGCGGGCAGCACGTCGTTCACCTACAAGGCCGTCGACGATCAGGGTCTGGCGAGTTCGGTCAAAGCCACCGGCACCATCAATGTGGCGCCTGTCGCCGACCAACCAGTGGTGACGCTGGGCTCCGGCGTCGTTCAGTCGACCGGCCTGGTGAAAGACGTTTATGTCGGCACGCTGAAGAACATGGGAACCGACGGCAACGGCGCCAACGAAGCGACCATCAAGGCCGGCTTCAACACCACCGTTGCATCGACCTCGCACACCGTCGCCACCGCTGCACAGGACTCTTCCGTCGCAGTCGGCACCGGCACCAAGCTGTCCGGCCTGATCTACATGGAAGCCGGCCACACCTACACCTTCTCCGGTACGGCAGACGACAGCCTGTTGATCACCGTGGCGGACCAGACTGCGGCCAACGCCACATGGGGTGCGGGCGGCAAGATCCAGAGCGCGGGCTTCACGCCGACGGAGTCTGGCTACTACACCCTGGACATCTACCACTACAACCAGGCGGGCCCGGGCAGCTACAGCATCAATCTGGTCGACAAGACCATCAGCACCGGCGCGACTCAGACCGTGGCCCTGAACGGCAGCAACGTGCTGCTGTTCGCAACGGTCGATGACCTCAAGGCTTCCGGCCTGAACGTCTCGCCGTTGCACGAAGGCACGGTTGGCAGCGGTGAGGGTTATTACACCGGCTACGAGCTGAACCACGGCACCGAAGGCGCCGCGATCAAGCTGAGCCCGGTCCAGGCGGTATTCGGCGACAGCCTCGACGGTTCGGAGACTCATGTCACCACCCTGAGCGGCGGTGCACCGGCCGGCTCGATCCTGACCGACGCCGCAGGCCACACGGCCACCGTGACGACCCACGTCGAAAACGGCAAAACCGTGATGGACACGATCGACGTCAGCCAATTCGACCTGTCGACGCTGAGCATCACCACGCCTGACTACTTCAGCGGCAAGTTCACGCTGAACGTCACGGCGACGGCGACCGAAGCGACTGTGCCAGGCGTCCCAAGCGCCGTGGCCAGCGCCAGCGACAGCAAGGCGATCACTGTTACCGTTGAGCCTCAGACCTACACTTCGAGTGAAGGCCTGGCCGGCACCGACCCGACGCCAATCAACGGCACCACCGGCGGCGACATCATCGTTGGCGACGTCAGCGGCACGACCATCGTGCAGGGCAAGAGCTACAACATCGCCTTCATCGTCGACAGCTCGGGCAGCATGGGCAAATCCCTCGATACGGCGAAGACGCAGCTGCAGTCGGTCTTCGAGAAACTGGCGAACGGTGCTCAGACGGCCAACGCCGGCAAGATCAACGTGCTGCTGGTGGATTTCGACACCAACGTGCGGTCGACCGTTTCGGTGGACATGTCTGACAAGGCCGCTGCGCTGAAAACCTTGGCCGCTGCTCTGGCGACCATGACATCGGGCGGTACCACCAACTACGAAGATGCCTTCAAGACCACGGCGAACTGGTTTGCCGGCTTGAACAGCACCAACCCGACGGGCGAGAACCGCACGTACTTCATCACCGACGGCGAGCCTAACGTTTACCAGAACACCAGCACGGTGCTCGGTACGGTGAACGGCACGGCTGTCACACTGGCGATGGGCCTGGAAAGCTGGCATCTGGGCAGCACGTATTCGGTGAACGGCAAAGTCGCCATCGACACCGTGGGCCATGTCTACAGCTACGCCAGCAGCACGACCGGCAAACTGGTGGGCACCCTCGCCAGCCACGCCGACGGCAAGGGCGGTCAGGAATACAGCCTGAACTCACCTGAAACCAACGGCAGCAGCGTTGTGCTGGCTGAAGCGGACACCGGTTACGCGCTGTTGCTGAAGCAGTCGCCGACCATCGAAGCGATCGGCCTGAACTCGGCGGTCAAGACCAGCACGCTCAACCACTACGACAGCGACGGTCACGCGCAGACCAACGTCAACGCCGATGACCTGGCGAAAGCGGTACTGGGCGACCAGAAAGATATCGCTCCGGGCAGCGACACCCTCAACGGTGGCGACGGCAATGACATCCTGTTCGGCGATCTGATCACCTACAACACGCAGGGCGGCATTACGGCGCTGAAGGCGTTCGCGGCAGATACCTTGCACGTGAATGTGTCGACCATCGATGACAAGACGCTGCACTCGTTCGTGACCAACAACCTTGACGCGGTGGCTCACCTGACCAATTCGTCGTCGACGTCCCAGGACGGCAACGACACCCTGCTGGGCGGCAATGGCAACGACATTCTGTTCGGCCAGGGTGGCGACGACATTCTCAACGGTGGCAACGGCAACGACATTCTGATCGGTGGTAAAGGCAACGACATCCTTACCGGTGGCGCAGGTGCCGATACATTCGCCTGGAAAGCAGGCGACACCAACAGCGGTGGCTTTGACGTGATCAAGGACTTCAACAAGGGCGAAGGCGACCGGATCGACTTGCGTGACCTGCTGCAAGGTGAAGACACCGACACCCTCAGCAAGTACCTGCAAATCACCAACGATGGTCATGACACCATTCTGCAAGTCAGCACCACCGGGCAGTTCGCGTCGAATGTCACTGCGGCTGCCGCGGCGACCACGGCCGATGTGCACATCAAGGTGGAAGGCGTGACCTGGAGCAATGCCATGGTCAACTCGCTGGTGAGCGGTGCGGATCCGACCATCAAAGTCGATCACCACTGATAGCTGAGTCGCGAGAGCTGTTGTACTGTGCTGGCGGCCGTCCCTGACGGTTGCCAGCACCGTTACTCCCTGAGGAATGAGCCATGTTTTACGTTCAGCGCGATGCCGATGGAACGCTAGTTCGCGTGGAAGCAACGGCGTTCGCCGAAGCGAGCGAGCAACTGCCGCCCGATGACCATCAGGTGCAAGCCTGGTTTGCCAACGAAGTGGTCGAGAAAAGCCTGATCCAGCTCAAGTCCAGCGACATGGACATGATCCGGGTACTGGACGACTTGATTCAGGTCCTGACCAGCAAAGGCATCCTCAACATCACCGACCTCCCCGCCGCCGCACAGGCGAAACTGATGGATCGAACCCAGGCCCGGGAAACACTGGGCGGCCTGAGCGACCTGATCAATGATGATGAACAACGGCTGATCTAAAGGCCTCTCTTTCTCGCACGCACCGTTTGGCAACGGCGCGCTGTCGCGCGGCAAACCCCGATGCTTGTTTCTGACAGCCTGCTATCCCCCAGCAAATGGTGCACGTGTGGGAGTGACCGGGGTGGCGCTCCACCTTGCTCACGAAGACGGCATTTCAGCCGCTGAAGATTTGGCGGATGTATTGACCTCTTCGCGAGCAAGCTCGCTCCCACAGAATCTGCATCGGCCGATAAATCTGCGGCGTCGTCATGCTTGGTGAGAGCACTCGTTCTGAGACAGTGGTATCCCCCAGCAGACGGTG
This sequence comes from Pseudomonas sp. PS02290, assembly GCF_029960075.1. Taxonomy (NCBI): domain Bacteria; kingdom Pseudomonadati; phylum Pseudomonadota; class Gammaproteobacteria; order Pseudomonadales; family Pseudomonadaceae; genus Pseudomonas; species Pseudomonas sp. PS02290. The sequence continues at coordinate 85,869 of NZ_JASCOY010000007.1, read as the reverse complement.
CACTTGTGGGAGTGAGCTTGCTCACGATGACGGCATTTCAGCCGCTGAAGATGTGGCGGATGTACCGACCTCTTCGCGAGCAAGCTCGCTCCCACAGGATCTGCGTCGGCAGAGGCATCTTCGGTGTGGTCATGATTGGTCACAGCCCCCTCGTTCTGACACAGCGCTTTCGCTCGGCAAACGATGCACTTGTGGGAGTGACCGGGGTGGCGCTCCACCTTGCTCACGAAGACGGTGTGTCAGTCGCTGAAGATGTGGCGGATGTATTGACCTCTTCGCGAGCAAGCTCGCTCCTACACGTTCACGCCCGCATTCAACATCAACGTCGAACGCAAATCCCCTGTAGGAGCAATCGGAGGTTACGACGGTCGCGAAGCGGCGGGTCTGTGACATCAATGCCGTCTGGCACGCCGCTTTCGCGGGCAGGCGCGCATCTGCCTGTGGGCGCCGACTGATCAGTACTGTTTCCGTCGGACCTTGATATCGCCCTGCTGGTATTGCTGGTACCCGGTGTAGGGCAGCAGCACGGTATCGGCGACCGCAGAAAGGGCCATGTCCAGTGCAATGGTGGGCGCAGACCAGTGTGGGCCGGAAACCGGCGGGGCGTTCAAGGTGCAGAACTGGTAAACCGCACCGCTGTAGGCACGGGGGATGGACTGGCAATTGGAGCTGTGGCGCGCCAGTGTATCCGCGGCCCCTTTTTCGTCGTTGAGGGTCTTGATGGTGCCGCACCCTGAGAGGGTTGCCATCATTACTACTGCAGTCCATAGCTTCATAAAAGTGCTTCCATTGTTTGATGTGAATAACAGCCCGGTAGGCCTTTCAGTCCCAGAAAAATGAGCGGATGAACCGACGCATTCGCGAGCAAGCTCAGTCCTACACTTGCACGCCCGCATTCAACATCAACGTCGAACGCAAATCCCCTGTAGGACCAATCGGAGGTTACGACGGTCGCGAAGCGGCGGGTCGGTGACATCAATGCCATCTGGCACACCGATTTCGCGGGCAAGCGCGCTCCCATACTAGCGCGTCAGCCATCGATAACGAGTTAAAACAGCGGGCGCGTTCCTTCGTTCGTTACTTCCACGGCGCAGGGTCGCCGAACAGCCGCCCTTGCACCCCTTCGATGCCCATTTCCAGGATCACCCGGTGTTCGCCTTCGGTCTCAACGCGCTCGGCAATCAGCGGCAGGTCGATACTGTGTGCCGCGCGCTGGACCGCTTCGATGAACAAGCGCTTGTGGCTTTCCTGGTCAATGGTGCGGATGTAGCTGCCATCGATCTTCAAATAGGCCAGCCCCAGATGCGCCAGGTTGCCGATCATGCTGAAACGCCCACCAAACCGCTGCAGCGCCAGGGAATAGCCGGCTTCCTGCAGACGGCGGGTCAACTTCTCCAGCACCGCCTGCTCGGGCACCTGCTCCTCGCCGATCTCGAAGGTCAGGCGTGCGCCGAGTTTCGGGTGCTGGCGCAGCGCGCTAAACACCTCATTCAGCGCTGACGGATCGTTAAGCGTGGCCGCCGACAAGTTCAGCGCCAGTCGCTCATTGTGCGTGCCCAGATGCGCCAGCACCTGCTGCAACATCAGCAAATCCAGCCGGCTCGACCAGCCGAAGCGCTCCAGCCACGGCAGAAAGCGCCCCGCCGGAATCGTCTCGCCGTCAGCATCGACCAGCCGTGACAGCACTTTGTAATGCAGCACTTTCGCCCCATCACGAGACTCGACCACCGGCTGAAAGAACAGCTGAAAACGCCCGTGCTCAAGTGCATGGTCCAGCGTCCTGTGCCACGCGTGTTGATCTTCACCCAGATCGCCAATCGCCCCACGCTCGATGCAATACCACGACTGCTCGCCGCCGCTTTCGGCCTGGGACAGCGCCTGATCCGCCAGCGCCAGCAAGGTCAGCGACGCATCGCCCGGGCTGTACGGCGCGAGCCCCATGTACGCGACAGGCGAGACATCGGAGGCGCCGGTGGCTTCCAGACTTTGCAGCGCCGCCTCAAGATTCTGTACCCACTGCACGGCTTCATCGTGAACCATGCCCGGCGCCAGCACGGCGAACTCCCCTCCACGGCTGCGGCAGATGAGGTTGCGGGTTTCAGGGTACTTCTCACAGTGACGCACCAACTGCTCCGCCACCGCCACCAGCAAGGCATCGGTCCGCTTACCGCCCAGACGCTGGTTCAAGCCGGCCAGGTCGTTGACGCGCAACATCATCAGATACCCCGCGCGGCCGTCTTCCAGATGGCTGACGTGGGCGTTGAGCTGCATGTCGAAATAACGGCGGTTGGACAGCCCGGTCAGGCTGTCTTGATACGACTCGATGCGCAGTTTCTCGCTGCGTTCGGTGCTTTCCTGAAACAGCGCCTTGAGCTTCTCGACCATCTGGTTCATCGCCTGCACCACCCGGCGCAACTCAGGCGTGCGCGGCAGTTCGGGGAGGACGAGGAACTCGCGACGACCAATCGCCTGGGACTGCGCGACCATGTAATCCAGCGGTTTCAGCTGCCGGCGCAACAACATCGCGCCCAGAATCGCACTGACCACACCGCACACCAGCAACCAGCCGAGGCTACCCAGCGCGCTCTGCCACAATTTGGCCAGCGCGAACATCGGATGGCTGACCACCTCGACCCGCGCCGTCTGCTGCCAGCCACGGCTGACAATCGCCTCGCCGCCCGCCGGTTCAAGCCCGATGGCGTTGATGAACCACTGCGGCACGCCCTGGTTGTCCGGCGTCGCACTGCGCTCGACGATCGCGGCGCCACTCGCCAGATCCACCACCCGGATGCTCGCGTAGTAACCGCTGTCGAAGATCGACGCCACCATCAGCTCGACCATCGCCGGGTCGTCGATGTTGGACGTCAGCGACAGCGCCAGCGAGGTCGCGGCGTCCTGGGCGTGGGAGCGCAACTGATTGACGTACTGCGCCCGGGAGCTTTCCAGGCTGACGACAAAACTTCCCGCAAAGGCAACCACCATGAACAGACAGATCGCGATCAACAGCTGTTTGAACAGAGACATCAGTACTCCTAATTCTCGGGCTCGGTGGGGAAGCCTTCTGCGGTCATTTTTTTCAGCACGTCCTGCCACCGGGACAGACGTTTGGTGTCGCTCACTTTCTTGTTGCCCTGCGCACCCGGCAGCCACAGTCCTTCAGCGTTGAAGGCATACACCGGCAACAGGTCCGTGCGTTCGCTGGCGGGTTTGATGTCGTCGATCAGGCTGTCGAGCACCAGCGGCATGGCGTTCGGGCTCGAGTAATAGGTCAGCACCATGTGCGCGCGGTTCAGGCGCAGTGCCTTGACGTACGTGATCAGCAGCTTCTCGCTGGGCACGCCCAGGCGGCGCAGGCTGAAATACTTGGCGATCGCATAATCCTCACAATCCCCCGCGCCCTTGATCAGCGACTCGATCGGCGTCGCCCAGTAATCGACCTCATGCCACAGGTCAATGTCTTCGGCGTAGCGCATCTGCTTGTTGAAGAACAGGTTCACGACCTTGAGCTTGTCCATTTCGCTGACCTGCTTCTCGGTCGCCAGCAAGTTCTGCCAGGCATCAATGCGCTGCTTACCCGCTCCCAACGGTCCGTACAGTGCTTCGGCACGGCGGCTGATCAGGGAAAAATCCCAATCCGCGCTCAGATAGCCGACACACGCCGTGCACGTCAGTGCAAGCGCCAGAAGCATCCATAATCCAGGGCGCTTTTGAGCCGGGCGTGTTGCCAATTTGTCTAGTCCATCAGGCCATGGATAACGGAAAGCGATGGTGAGGGGTTGAGGGAGGAAACGCAATGGCGCGGTGAGATCATGCGCAGAAGCAAATGCCCGCAAACGCGACTCATGGTAGGCTCGCGCCCCTTGATTTCATGACTGGCTGGGATGGTTTGGAAGCGCGTATGGATATTGGTTTGAGCTGCACCGTCTGGGCGATGTGTGAACGTGCCGGTCATCTGGATGGGATTGGCGTGTACACCCGCTCTCTGTGGCAGGCGATGGAAGCGCTCAAACAAAGCGAAGAGTCAGGCATCGCCATCAAGCCTTATGCGTTTGGCCGCAATCTGCCCCAACTCGCGTGCGGCGTACCCAAGACGCTCTCGGCAGACTTCCGGATTCAGGTGCTGGCGAGCGGCTTGCTCAGCCTGCCGCTGCCCAACTCCTCCGCCATCGCTCGCGATGTCGACATCGTCCACGCCTCCGATCACCAGATCCCGCGCATCAGCGGCGTGCCCGTCATTGCCACGGTCATGGACGCTATTCCGCTGATCCATCCCGAGTGGATCAGACAGAACCTCAAAACCCTCAAGGGTTGGCTGTTCGCGCGAAGCGTGCACAGCGCCGATCACCTGATCACCATCTCCGAACACAGCAAGCAGGATCTGGTCGCGCACATGGGGATTGCCCCCGAGAAAATCAGCGTGACGCCCCTTGGCGTGGACCCGGTCTACTTCGAGCGCATTCCCCTCGAAACCCGTGACGCTGTGCTGGACAAGCATCAGATCAAACCCGGCTTCTTCCTGTTCATCGGCACGCTGCAGCCGCGCAAGAATCTGCCGAAGGTGCTGGAGGCGTTCAACGCCCTTCCGGAATCGGTGCGCAAACAGCATCCGCTCATCGTGGTGGGACGTGACGGCTGGGCCAACGAAGATCTGATTCCGCAGCTCAAGGCGCTGGAAGCAAAGGGCGAAGGGCGCTGGCTCAGTTACCTGCCGCAATCCGACGTGTTCGCACTGCTCCAGAGCGCCAGCGCATTGGTGTTTGCGTCTTTGTACGAAGGGTTTGGCTTGCCGGTGATCGAAGCATTCGCGGCGCAGTGCCCGGTCATTGCGTCGAACACCACGTCCCTGCCGGAAGTCACCGGCAATGCCGCCTGGGCGGTCGACCCGCTGGATGCTGCAAGCATTTCGGCGGCCATGCTCGACGTCTTGAGCAACGATGCGCTCAGAACCGAGCGAGTTGAAATAGGGCTGGAACGCGCCCGTCAGTTTACTTGGGAGGAATGCGCGCGGCAGACCCTGGCGGTGTACCGCAAAGTGTTGGCGGCACACCCCAAGGCGTAAGTCGCTGCAGGCTACTTAGGGGTAACTTTGGTGCTACTGGGGGCTGAATTATTCAAGTCCTTCAGCGCTTCAGAGTCATCACCACCAAGCCACACGTTCACGCTGGCAACGCTCTCTTGCGAAAGCTTGCCGGCCCATCGATTCAGGATGAACAGGTTGGTGATGAAGTCGTACTGCGATTTCAGCAAATCCCCACGGGCCTTGAATTCATTTTGCACGGCGGTCAGCACATCGACGGCGTTAACCACGCCATAGGTGAACGCCTTCTGCGCGGCGATGCTCGATTGCTTGGCTGATGACAACGCATTCTGCCCCGCGCGGATCTTGTCCACGGCAGACTGAGCAGTGAGATACGCGTTGGTGGTTTCCTTCACCACTTGCCGGCGAACGCCTTCAAGGTCCTGCTCGGCCGCGTACTGCTCGTCGTACAGCCCACTGACCCGCGCCGAGGTCGAGCCACCGCTGTAGATCGGCACTTTCAAACCGATGGTTGCGACATAGCTGTCACTACGCGGGGTCAGGGTGTTGTCGTAACCGACGTCACTCTGCGAGGCGCCGAGGTTAAAACTCAATGAGGGGTAATGCCCGCCCTTTCCTTCACGTACCGCCGCATCGGCCGCCGCCAGATTGCTTTCATAGGCTTTGAGTCGGGGGTTGCTGTCGAGCGCTTGCGCGATCCAGGCATCCAGCGGCAGCGTTGGCGCTTCAAGCGCGATGTCGTTACGTATCCGGCTCAAGCGATCATTGATCGGGCGACCGACAATCTCCGACAGCCCTTCCCGTGACAGCCGCACCTGATTGCGCGCTTCGATTTCCTGGGCAATCAGCAAGTCGACCCGGGCTTTGAGGTCCAGCATGTCGGTGATCTTGGCCATCTGCCTGGCGTACAAAGCGTTGACGCGATCGAGGCTGCCCTGAGTGGCGCGCCGCTCGGCCGATACCAGCTCCAGCGCATCGTCGGCGGCCAGGGCAGCAAAATAACGCTTGGCCAGATCAACCGTCGCTTCCGCCTGGGAGTCCTCGGATTGCGAGCTCTTCTGCAGCGTGACGCTTTTGGCCTTCTGATACCGCTCCCACGCCTCCTTGTTGTAGATGAACTGACTCAGGTTCAGCGAATAGCTTTTGTTGTCATAAATATCCCGCGATTGCTCGTCCTTGCGCAGAATCCGGTTGATGTTGCTGCTCGCCGAGACCTGAGGCAGCAATCCGCCAAACGCTTCACGCTCCTGCTGCTTGGCCGACCGTGCATGGGCATAGGCCGAAAGAATGCGCGGATCTTCCAGGCGCGATTCCTTGTACAGCGTCATCAGGTCCAGCGAATAGGTCGAAGCGCTGACCTGTTGCGGGGCGGCGGGCTGCGCTGCATTGGCGTTGAGCGCAAACAAACCAAAAAGCAGACCGGGAAGGATACGAACCACAGTCATTCCTCGATCATCGATTTGGCGAACATGTTGCGCGCAGGCTTGAGCAGGTACTGCAGCATGGTGCGTTCGCCCGCGTTGATCAGCACCTCCGCCGGCATGCCCGGTTGCAGTTTGCGGTTGCCCAACCGCTGCATGCCCTCGTCGGTGACCTTCACGCGCACCAGGTAATAACCCTCACCGGTTTTCTCGTCGGTTAGACGGTCAGCCGAAATGCGCGTGACCTGCCCCTGAATCACCGGCGTGGTCGCAGCGTTGAACGCGCTGAAGCGGATATCGGTGAGTTTGCCGAGGGTGATGCGGTCGATGTCGTTCGTCGACACATGCGCCTCGACCACCAGTTCGGAAGACTCCGGCACGATATCCAGCAGCGGCGTGCCGGCGCTGACCACCCCGCCGACGGTATGCACTTTCATGTCCAGCACCATGCCGTCTTCCGGGGCGCGGATGACGATGCGCGACAGCCTGTCCTTGAGCGCACTGGCCTTCTCCTGCAAGTCGAAGACCTGCGCCTGCACGTCGCTCAGGTCCTTGGCCACATCGGAGCTGAATTTCTGATTCGTCTGAACAATCTGCATCTCGGTTTCGTTGATCTGCAGACGCGTTTTGGTGATCGTCGACTGGTGGTCGGCGACCTCAGACTTGAGCATGTCCAGCTTGCGTTCCTGTTCCAGCAGGCGCTGCTTGTCGACGAAGCCCTGACGCAGCAGGTCCTTCAGCTCGGTGATTTCACCGGTGTAGGATTTTTCGAGGCTGACCTTGGTGGCGATCATGTCGTTGAGGCCAATGATTTGCTGCTTCAACTGGCCGATGCGCTCTTTCTGCACCGAGATTTCGCCCAGCCGCGCGTCATGCCGAGACCGGAACACCTGGGCCTCACCGTCAATGGCCTCGCGGGCACGATCACTTTCGACGCCGTCGATCTTCAACGCCGGAATGGCCGGCTGATCGTCACGTTCGGCACGCAGACGCGCCTCCTTGGCGCGGGCGGTGATGAGCTGGTTGCGGGTGGATTCGTACTCGGAGCTGAGCTGGCCATCGTCAAGAATGATCAACGGATCGCCCTTGTGCACCGTGTCGCCGTCGCGGGCGAGCAGTTCTTTTACGATGCCGCCCTCAAGGTGCTGGACGGTTTTGCGGTAGCTCTGCACGGTGACGACACCGGAACCGTAAACGGCGTTGCCCAGCGGGGCGAACGCTGCCCACGTGCCGAACAAGCCGAAGGTCACCAGGACAATCGTCATGCCGACCCGGCGGATGCCACGGTCGGACGTCGGCATGTCTTCAGAATGCTCGTCGAGCACGGTTATCGCGTTACTGGTCATTCAAGAATTCCTGTCAGGCGCTGGGCTGAATGGCGCCGGTCGATGCCGGAGCGACCCGGGGCGGGGTCTGACCTTGTGCCTGGGCCTGAGCTTGGGCTTGGGCTTGGGCTTGGGCTTGGGCTTTGGCCTGTTGCTGAGCCAGTTCGGCGATCACTTGGTCACGCGGGCCGTACATCGTCAGGGTGCCGCTGGTCAAGACCATGATCCGGTCGAGGCGTGACAGCACGTTAGGACGGTGGGAAATGATGAACACGGTCGCGCCGGTTTCTTTCATCTTTTGCAGCGCCACACCGAGCGCGCGCTCGCCGACCTCATCGAGATTGGAGTTCGGCTCATCCAGCACGATCAATCGCGGGCTGCCGTACACCGCACGCGCCAGACCGATCCGCTGGCGCTGACCGCCCGACAAGTTGACGCCTTCGCTGCCGATCACCGTGTCGTAGCCGTCGGGCAGTTGCAGGATCATTTCGTGAACGCCGGCAATGCGCGCCGCCAGCACGACTTTCTCAGGTTCGACCTTGCCGAAGCGGGCGATGTTATCGCTGATGCTGCCTTCGAACAGCTCGATGTCCTGAGGGAGGTAACCCAGGTGCGGACCGAGCTTCTGCTTGTCCCACGCGCTGATGTCGGCGCCGTCGAGCCTCACCACGCCATGTTGTGGCGGCCAGATGCCGAGCAACGCACGGGCCAGCGTCGACTTGCCTGCCGCGCTTGGCCCGACAATGCCGACGATGCTGCCGGCGGGCGTGACAAAACTGATGTTTTTGATCACCGCCGCTTTCGCACCCGGTGGCGCCACGAACAGGCTTTCGACCTGCACGTGCCCTTCCGGGTCGGGCAATGACATGCGCTCGGGCTCGGCGTTGAGCTTGTCCAGTGTTTCATTCAAGCGCTGATACTGCACGCGCGCAGCGACGAAGCCTTTCCAGCTGCCAATCATCTGATCGATAGGCGCGAGTGCACGTCCCAGCAGGATAGAACCCGCCATCATCAAGCCGGGATTGATCTCGTGGGTGATCACCAGGTACGCCCCCGCCGCCAGCATCATGGACTGCGCCCAGGCCCGGAACGTCTTTGAAATGGAAGTGATCACGCCGCTCTTGTCACTGGCCCCGGACTGCAACACCAGCACGCGCCGCTGCCGAACCGCCCAGCGGCCCATCAGGGTGTCGAGCATGCCCATCGACTCGATGACTTCCGCGTTGCGCAGGCTTTTGGTGGTGTGCAGATTGGCGGTAAGGCTTTGCTTGTTGGCCTCGGCCAGCGCGCCGCCGGTGTAGCGATGATTGACGTAAGCGAGTGCCACCAGCACCACCGCCGAGATAACCGTCATCCAGCCAAACCAGGGGTGAAACAGAAACATCACGGCGGTGTACACCGGAAGCCACGGCGCATCGAAGAACGCAAACAGCCCGTTGCCAGTGAGAAATTGCCGCAGGGAGGTCAGGTCATTGAGGGATTGCGCCGACGCGTCCATACCGCCGCTGTTCAGCGCTTTCCGGAAACTGGCGCGGTACACGTCGCGACTCAGCAACACATCCAGCCGATTGCTGATGCGCACCATGATGCGCGACCGCACCCATTCCAGCGACCCGAGGGTCAGCATCAGGATGGTGAGAATGAGAGTGAGCATGATCAGCGTGGACGTGCTGCTGCTGGGCACAACTCTCCCCGAGACCTGAATCATGTAGAAGGTCGGAACCAGCATCAGCGTGTTGACGAAAAGACTGAAGAACCCGACCGAGAGGAAGCTCCCGCGACAAGCCTTGAGCGCCGCTTGCAGGTTGTTTTCGTGTGAGCGATTCATAGAATCCATGATTGAGGATAGAGGGCTGCGAAGCCGAGGAAAGTGCGGCAACGACTAAGGCCGGCAGCATAAGAGCCGTCATCCGACGTAGCGTTCCGCGTTCAGATTCTTTTCCTGCTATCTCGACACTGGACTGACAGTCTTATTCGTTGGCCAGCGTTCCATCCGACGAGCTGCTGACCCCGAGATCTGACCTGATCAAGTACTGATGCCGGCTCGATATTGCAGCGATTGGGGATGGCGTGCCACTACCGTTGCTCGCTTAAAACGACCTGCTCCCCTGAGTGGCCTCATGTTATCGGCGCTCCGGCGCTGCTGGCTCAGCGGCTGTGTTGTCCGGATAACAGGCCAAGAAGTTGGATCCTGTCGGATCGCCACAGCGGCGCCTGCCGACGACTGATATGTCCTACAGCATGCAAACCTACTCGGGGCACACGCATGTCGACGCCACTCTGATATTCTTGCGCCCTTCGCACGGGACGCTACACGAAAACGACAACCGCCCCCTGCTAACCGCATTTGTCGGATGAGGCCTCGCGCCTGGTCCGACCTCACTTCAAACATCACTGCCTGGCTACGCGCAAGGATTTAGAAATATGGAATTGATACCGGTAATTTTGTCCGGCGGTGTAGGTAGCCGGTTGTGGCCCGTCTCGCGCGAGGCCCACCCAAAGCCGTTCATGACGCTGCCCGACGGACAGAACCTCATTCAAAAAACCTTCCTGCGCGCCGCTGCGCTTGAAGGGGTGACGGAGATTCTGACGGTCACCAATAAAGAGCTGCTGTTCAAGACCGAAGACGAATACCGGCATGTCGCTAAATCCGGCCCGGCGCAGGCGTTCATCCTGGAGCCCTTTGGTCGCAACACTGCTGCTGCAGTGGCCATGGCCGCGTTGCAACTCAAGGAAGCGCACGGCCCGGAAGCGTTCATGCTTGTGCTTGCAGCCGATCACCTCATCCAAAATGAAGTCGCCTTTTCCGAGGCTGTTGCCAAAGCTGTACGACTCGCCGCAAACGGTTGGCTCGTCACGTTCGGTATCAAGCCGCAGTACCCGGAGACAGGCTTCGGCTACATCGAAGCCGGTGAGCCTATCCCGAGCGAAAGCGGCCTGAAAGTCGCACGTTTTGTCGAGAAACCAGACCTGGCGACCGCCCAGTCCTACGTGGCAGCGGGTAACTACTTCTGGAACTCGGGCATGTTCTGCTTCCAGGTGGGCGCTGTTCTCGAAGAACTCGCAAAGCATGCGCCTGACGTTCTGTCTGCTGCTGCCGAATCCATCAGCCTCTCTCGTGAAACCAAAGGCGACGCCTACCGCTGCCTGAACCTGCACGCAGAGTCCTTCGCCAAAGTCCCGGACATCTCGGTTGATTACGCATTGATGGAGCGCTCTGACAAGGTCGCCACCGTCCCTTGCGACATTGGCTGGAGCGACATCGGCTCGTGGAACGCAGTGAGCGAACTCACCAATGCCGATGCCAATGGCAACCGCTTTGAAGGCGAAGTGCTGTCCCACGGCGCGCGCAACAACTACGTCAACAGCGAAGAACGCCTGACCGCACTGGTCGGCGTGGAAGACCTGCTGGTCATCGACACCGCCGATGCCCTGATGATCGCGCACAAGGATCATGCCCAGGACGTCAAACACATCGTCACCCAGCTGAAGAAGTCCGGCCACACCCTGCATCAGCTGCATCAGACGGTGCATCGCCCATGGGGCACTTACACGACCCTGGAAAACGGCGAGCGCTTCAAGATCAAGCGCATCGTGGTCAAGCCTAAAGCGTCGCTGTCCCTGCAGATGCACCACCACCGCAGCGAGCACTGGATCGTGGTCAGCGGCATGGCGATTGTCGTGAATGACGATCAGGAGTTGATGCTGAATACCAATGAATCGACATTTATTCGTGCAGGGCATCAGCATCGCCTAACCAACCCGGGCGTGATTGACCTCGTGCTGATCGAAGTGCAGAGCGGGGATTATCTGGGCGAAGACGATATCGTGCGTTTCGAGGATGTCTACGGCCGCGCTGGTCAGTAAATCATCACCCTCCGCGAACGTGATGAACAAGGCGCCTGGCGATTGCCGGGCGCTCTGGCATGCGCTCGACCTCCGCGACACCTGCCCTTCTGCCAGGGGCGATCCCTCAAGACGGGATTACTAGTATTCCCACATTGCCCGGCCACTGCCTTCCCTCTGATTGGTCAGGAGCGTTAGCATTCGACGCCCGCCGCAGGGAAGCCATGGCCAGAAGAGAGAGCCCCATTTGAAGCTTCAGGATTTAAAGGTGAACACATGTTTGGATTGTTGAGAGGCCTGTACAGCTACAGGAGCTTTATCGGCACCTCTATCCGCAACGAATTCGTATCTCGGTTCTCCCGCAGCAGCCTGGGTGGGTTGTGGATGATCATCAACCCGCTGGCGAACGTGCTGATCTACGCGCTGATCTTGTCCAACGTTCTTGCCGCGAAACTGCCCGGCATCGAAAACAAATACGCCTACGCGCTGTACTTGATGGCAGGGACGCTTGCGTGGAGCCTCTTCTCGGAGATCATCAACCGATGCCTGACGCTCTTCATCGAGAACGGCAATCTCATGAAGAAGATGAGATTCCCGCGGATCACCCTGCCCTTCATCGTTTTGGGCTCGGCGTTGCTGAATAATCTGCTGCTGCTGCTCTCCGTGCTTGCTGTCTTCATTTGCCTCGGCCAGTGGCCGACCTGGGAGATGCTGTGGGCCATCCCCTTGATTCTCATCGTCGCGGCGCTGGCTGTCGGGCTGGGCTTGATCCTCGGTGTACTCAACGTATTTGTGCGTGATATCGGTCAGGTCATCCCTATCGTGCTGCAGATCCTTTTCTGGTTCACGCCGATCGTCTACCCGATCAACATCATCCCCGAAGACCTCAAGTCGCTGATCGCCTGGAACCCGATGTACCCGATCGTGACGGCTTACCACGATGTCTTCGTTTACAACGTGGCGCCTGACTTCTCGCAGATAGGTATCACTGTTCTGATCACATGCGTGCTGCTGGGCTTCGGCCTTTACATCTTCCGCCGAGCAGCGCCTGAAATGGTGGACGCCCTATGAGCCTGTTGCGCGCGAAAGACCTCGGCAAAGCCTACCGGACCTACCGCAGCGAGTGGCAACGTATTGGCCGCTGGCTGGGCATCAAGAGCGCTCCCCGCGAAGAGCATTGGGTGCTTCAGCACATCAATTTCGAGATTAATGCAGGCGAAGCCATTGGCATCGTCGGCCAGAATGGTGCCGGCAAGTCGACGCTGCTGAAGATGCTCACCGGCACCCTGCAGCCGACAACGGGTTCCGTTGAGGTGCACGGCCGTATTGCGGCGATTCTGGAACTCGGTATGGGCTTCAACCCGGAGCTGACGGGTCGCCAGAATGTTTATCACGCGGCAGGCCTGATGGGTTTTACCACTCAGCAGATTGATGAAGTGATGGATGAGATCGAGGCGTTCGCCGAAGTTGGCGAATACTTTGATCAGGCAGTTCGCACCTATTCCAGCGGCATGCAGATGAGGGTCGCGTTCGCTGTCGCGACTGCCAAGCGCCCGGAAATCCTGATCGTGGATGAGGCGCTGTCGGTGGGGGACAGTTACTTCCAGCACAAAAGTTTCGACAGGATCCGTGAGTTTCAGGATCAAGGCACCACGTTGCTGATCGTTTCCCATGATCGAAGCTCGATCCAGGCGCTGTGCGACCGTGTGCTCCTGATTGAAGGGGGCACGGTTATCAAGGACGGTGCACCGGAAGAAGTGATGGATTTTTACAACGCCATTATTTCCGAGAAAGAGAACGCCACCGTTCAAGTGCACAAGCTTGCCGACGGGAGCGTGCAAACGCGTTCAGGCTCCGGCGAAGCGACCATTGAGAGTCTTGCGCTCTACAACGAGCAGGACGCCCCAATCGAATTCGTATCCGTCGGGCAATCGCTCAGCCTGAAGATAAAAGTCAGCGTCAACAGCCCCATTCCCGAGCTGGTCGTGGGCTACATGATCAAGGACCGCCTGGGCCAGCCTATTTACGGCACCAACACCCATCATCTGGACAAGAAGATGGGCGCGCTCGAAGGGGGTACCCAGTTGGAGTATGTCTTCAGGTTCGACGCCAATATTGGCGTTGGCTCATACTCCATCGCTGTCGCCCTGCATACGGCGGACACTCACCTCAACGCAAATTACGAATGGCGAGATCTGGCACTGGTGTTTAACGTGATCAACGCGGACAAAATTCCTTTCGTGGGCTCAGCCTGGATACAACCCACTGTGGAGTGCATTCAGTGACCCAGCAGTTCTATCGCGCCTTTGAAGACAAGCATCGCGGTTCTCACGAAACCATCAAGCAGCGATTGCAGGTTTACCTTCCGTTCATCCTTCCGCTGCAAGGTCTGTATGACGACTGCCGCGCGCTCGACGTAGGCTGCGGGCGCGGCGAGTGGCTGGAAACGTTGGTAGAAAACGGCTTTAACGCCACGGGTGTGGATCTGGACGAAGGCATGCTGGAAGCCTGCCAGGCCCGCCACTTGCCTGCTGAGAAAGCCGACGCCCTGCTCTATCTGAAGGCGATGCCAAGCGACTCACTCTGTGTGTTAACCGGTTTTCACATCGTCGAGCACATCCCCTTCGACGACCTGAAACAACTGGTCGCCGAAGCGAACCGAGTCCTTAAGCCTGGTGGCCTGCTGATTCTCGAAACGCCCAACGCAGAAAACCTGATTGTGGGGACGCAGAATTTCTATCTCGACCCCACTCACGAAAAGCCGATTCCACACATGCTGCTGGAATTCCTCGTGTCCTTCAGTGGCTTTACTCGTTCGAAGCTGCTGCGCCTGCAGGAAAACCCAGCGCTGGTGGACAGTCCTGCCGTCGGGCTGATGGACGTGATCGGCGGGACGAGTCCGGATTACGCGATCATTGCTCAAAAAGCGGCAGGGACCCTGGATATTTCGACATTCGATCCAGCGTTTGACGCGGCTTACGGATTGAGCCTTGATGAGCTGGCACGTCGTTTTGAAGAAGGCCAAGCGGCAAAGCTCGGTGAAATGGAACAGCGGCTGGCAACAAACCAAACGGTGACGCTTGGTGAGCTGCAATCCCGCCTCGAAGCCAATCAGGTAGCGAAGCTGGAGGAGCAGCGGGAGATCGTCAGCAGTACAGCCGCGCTGCTGAATCATCGTGTCGATCACGTTGAGCTAGAGTACTCGGCGATGACTAACCAGGTGCAAGACGTCAAAGCTGCGGTCCTCGATTTCAAGGTGGACAAGCTTAAGGCTGCCAATGCCTCCTTGGAAAGTGCTAATACTTCGCTCGAGTTCGCGAACGCCTCAATGGTGAAAATGCTCGATGAGTCCTCCCGAAACGCGCACATGTGGTACACCGAGGCGGAAAACCGCCTCAGCCAGATCAATGCGTTGAGAGACGATGTCGCTCACAAGGATGAAAGAATCAGAGCGTTGACCGCCGAGCATCACCAGCTAAACGAGTACGTCAGCCAGCTGAAAAACAGCACATCGTGGCGCGTCACCGGGCCGTTGCGTGGTGGCGCAATGCTCGGCAGATCGGTGACTTCATCGCCGTCGCGGACACTCAAGCGGGCAATCAAGAAAGTCCTGAAAGGCGTCCTGAACCGACCCGGCCTGCGCAAGAACGTCAAGCGCGTGCTGTTTCGCATCCCCGGCCTGCAAACCAGATTGCAAGCCCTCGCCGCTCGTCTCCGGGCGGAAACAGTGGTGACGCCGCAGACGGTCCAGTACCCAGAGCCTACGCCGACCTTTACGCCTGATCCGAGTGATGTCCCTATTGCTCCGGCTCACCTCACGGAAAATGCGAAAGCTATCTACACCCGCCTCAACAGCAACGAACAACGTAAGGATTCGAATTGATGCGCGTCGTTATTGACCTTCAGGGCGCCCAAGCGGAAAACAGGAATCGGGGCATCGGGCGGTACGCGCTGTCGTTCACCAAGGCCTTCATCAAAAACCGTAGCGACGTTGAAGTCTTCGTCGTCCTGAATGGGCTGTTCGGCGATGCTGTCGATCACATCAGGGACGAGCTTTACGGCCTTCTGCCTGCCAGTCATATCCAGACGTGGGTGCCGAACAGCAAGGTCAGCGCACTCAACCCGGATAACACATGGAATCGGCATGCCTCCGAATTGGTGCGGGAGGCGTTCATCGCCAACCTGGACCCGGATCTTGTCTTGGTTTCAAGCCTGTTTGAAGGCTTGGTAGACGACGCCGTGACCAGCATCAAGATGCTGAATTCTTCGATTCCTACAGCCACGATCGTCTACGACCTTATCCCTTACATCAATCCTGACGCCTACCTGGGCTCACCGCCGGTTCGCAGCTGGTACGAGACCAAGCTTCAGCACTTGCGCCGTGCCGATCTGGTGCTGGCGATTTCAAGCTCGTCACGATCGGAAGTCATTGACCACCTTGGGTTCGCACCCGAGGAAGTCGTCAATATTTCCACCGCCATCGACACAGATCATTACCGCCCCCTCCCTGACGATCAACGGGATGCCGTTCTCAAGACGCGGCTGGGAATTGACCGGCCATTCGTCATGTACACGGGCGGCATCGACCCGCGCAAAAATATCGAGGGCCTGATCAGCGCATTCGGCAAACTGTCGAAACCGGTGCGTCGTGCTCATCAGTTGGTCATCGTCTGCAACATTCAGCCCGATGAACGCACCCGTCTTCAGGACCTGGTTGTCAGCAGTGGCCTGAAGAAAGCGGATGTATGTTTCACCGGGTACGTCAGCGAAGACGACCTGATTGCGCTCTACAACGCGTGCAAGTTGTTTATCTTCCCGTCGCTGCACGAAGGGTTTGGGTTGCCTGCGCTGGAAGCCATGTCCTGCGGCAAACCCGTCATTGCGTCCAATACATCCAGCCTGCCGGAAGTGCTCGGCAACCCGGAGGCGCTGTTCGACCCGTACCAGATCGACTCCATCACGGCGAAGATGGAACAGGTACTGGTCGATGATGCGCTCAGGGCTGGGCTGGCAGAGTTGGCCATCGAGCAGGCGCGCAGATTCAGTTGGGACGAGACTGCCATTCGCGCCGTGCAGGCGATCAAGGAACTGATCGCAAGCCGCTGTTCGATCCCGAATCCGGTGCGTGCGCCGAAGCGACCTCGCCTGGCTTATGTGTCCCCGCTCCCGCCTGCCCGTAGCGGGATCAGCGACTACAGCGCCGAACTGCTGCCTGAACTCGCCGCCCACTACCAGATTGATGTGATCGTGGCTCAGGAGTCGGTCTCGCCCGCAGACGCAGGAATCAATTACAAGCTGCGCTCGGTCGCGTGGTTTGAAGAAAACGCACACGTGTTTGATCGCGTTATCTATCACTTCGGCAACTCCAGCTTTCATGAACACATGTTCCACCTGATCGAAAAGATCCCGGGGACCGTCGTCCTACACGATTTTTTTCTGTCGGGCATTGCGGCACACATGGAGGTTCATTTAGGGCATCAGGGTTTCTGGACGCGTGCGCTTTACCTTGGACACGGCTACAAGGCAGTCAGCCAGCGTGTCAATGGTGCTGACACGGCCGATGCGGTGTGGAAATACTCGTGCAACCTGCGAGTCCTTCAGCAAGCCGAGGGGATCATTGTTCATTCCCATTACTCGATCCGACTGGCACAACAGTGGTATGGAGAAAACTCCGGCCTGAAGTGGGCCGAGATCCCCTTGCTGCGCACACCTCGCTTCCCCAACGCGCGCACCCACGCAGAGACGAAAGCGAAACTGGGTTTCTCTGAAAGCGACTTCGTGGTCTGCAGTTTTGGTTTGCTGGGCCCGTCCAAGCTCAACAATCGCCTGCTGGACGCCTGGCTGGAATCCGAACTCGCGCAGGACGAGCACTGTCATCTGGTCTACGTTGGCCAGAACAGCGAAGGTGAGTTTGGCGAAAACCTGCTGAAGAAGATCAACGCCAGCCCCTGCCGCGACCGTATCAAGATCACGGGCTGGGCAGACGCTGACATGTTCAAGGCCTATCTGGAAGTCGCCGATGCGGCGGTCCAGTTGCGGACGCTATCGCGCGGCGAAACCTCTGCCGCCGTACTCGACTGCCTGAATTACGGCATTGCCACGATCGTGAATGCCAACGGCAGCATGTCGGACATACCGACCTCCAGCCTGGTCAAACTGCCTGATGATTTCGACGACGCCGAACTGTCTGACTCGCTGAATCTTCTGCGCCATGACACTGCCGCGCGTGAACGTATCGGCGCGCAAGGCCAGCAATTGATTCACACTCGACACTCTCCTCGGGCCTGCGCATTCCTCTACAGGCAAGCCATTGAGAGGTTTCACGAAGATTCCTACCACTCCGTGTCGGAGGTTGTGACCTCGATTGCAGGCCTCGAAAAACAAGGCTTCAGCTACGAAAGCTCGATGGCTGTTGCAGAGTCCATTGACCAAAGCCTGAAGCCTACGATCTTCAAACCTCAGCTGCTCGTGGACATTTCCGAACTGGTTAATCGCGATGCCAAGAGCGGAATCCAGCGCGTTGTTCGGAGCATCCTCGAAACATGGCTGACGACGCCTCCGGGTAATTATCGTGTCGAGCCTGTTTATGCCACCGAGGACGAGGACGGCTACCGGTACGCACGACAGTTCACCCTGGGTTTCCTGAACTGCCCGACTCATCTTCTTCAGGACGAGCCGGTGGTTTTCCACTCCGGCGATCATTTCGTCGGTCTGGACCTGCAGCCCGTCGTTGTTCCAAGACAGCGGCAGGCACTTGCAGACATGAGGCGCCGTGGCGTCACCGTGCAGTTCGTGGTTTATGACTTGCTGCTTAAAAAGCTGGCGCAATGTTTCCCTGCCGGCGCGGCTGACATCCTGGATGAATGGTTGAAAGTCGTTGTCGAGTCGGATGGTGTGATTTGCATCTCCCAAGCGGTTGCGGATGAAATGGCTGAGTGGGTTGCAGAACATCGCAAACCGTCCAAACGGCCTTTTAATATCTCGTGGTTCCACTTGGGGGCAGATATCACCAAGCCGACCAGCGCTGAAGGTACGACGGCCATTCCCAAGAATGTCCTCTCCAGCCTTCAGGCCCGTCCGTCATTTCTGATGGTGGGCACTGTGGAGCCAAGAAAGGGACATGCGCAGGTGCTGGATGCTTTCGAGCTGCTTTGGGCAAGCCAGCAGGACGCCAATTTGCTGATCGTCGGGAAGCAAGGCTGGATGGTTGAGGCGCTTGTCGAGAGGCTAAGAGACCACCCGGAATCCGGGAAGCGACTGTTCTGGTTTGAGGGCATCGACGATGATTATCTGTGCAGCCTTTATGCACAGTCCGATGCGTTGATTGCGGCATCACTTGGTGAGGGTTTTGGCCTGCCGCTTATCGAGGCTGCGCAATATGGGTTGCCGTTGATAGCACGAGACATCCCTGTGTTTCGGGAAGTGGCCGGTGAGCATGCATTCTACTTCGAGGGACAGGATGCGCAGTCACTCGCGAAGAGCGTTAAGGCGTGGATCGAACTGCATCGCAGTGCAGCGCAGCCGAAGTCTGATGGAATGCCGTGGATGACGTGGGAGCAGAGCGCTGAACAGCTGTT
Organism: Pseudomonas sp. PS02290; assembly: GCF_029960075.1. Taxonomy (NCBI): domain Bacteria; kingdom Pseudomonadati; phylum Pseudomonadota; class Gammaproteobacteria; order Pseudomonadales; family Pseudomonadaceae; genus Pseudomonas; species Pseudomonas sp. PS02290. Next base: position 66,662 of record NZ_JASCOY010000007.1, on the reverse strand, counting down.
TCAATCATCGCAGGCGCTCGCTGAGTAAGCACCGGAATACCCTCCCCCTGGCTTGATTACAGGCAGGGGGAGGATTCTGTTCTTGGACCTGTGCAAAAGCCGCAACCCGGCTTATAGATGGAAAAACTGCAGTAGCCCTTGGCGCTGAAGGCAGCGCCAAGAGCTAAAGGGCAAGATCACTTGTCACTCAGGATCCGCATTGATACAAACCCGATGCCAAGGATCCGATCGTCCGTACTCCCGGTCAGCTTCTTGGGCGAGATCGGCTTAGGCGGGATGAAAGTTATGCGGTCAGCGCTTGAGCCCTCCAGGTCCACCTGCACCCGCACTTCCGATGTCCCTTGAGGAATCTGAACGCTATAGACACGACTGCCTATTTCGACGCGAGTCGGGTCGGTCGCGTTTGGCCCATAGGGCATAGCCTTCAGCACAAGAGTAAATTTTTGAGGAAGTGGATCGGTAAAATCGAACACCGCTTTTGCAGAAGACCAACGCCCCCACGGCTCTACATCGTAAAAGCCCTCAGCGGCGCTTATAAACTCAGGCATCCCGCTGCGGGTGAAGTCAATCCCGGTCGCCAGGTTACCGCTGTAACGCCCCCCCATAGCGTCGACCAAAAAGCCTGCCTGCCGCTGAATCTGTTTTGTGGAGAGACCGCTTAAATCGGGGTGCTCGCTGCCATCGAGCCTGAAGAACACCAGTTCTTTGTTGTCACTCTGAAGCAGTGGCTGTTGCTGCAGCAGGCCAGAAAGCTCCTGCACCAATGCCTGGCCGTTATCTGCATAACCTCGGCGGTCGATATAAATGCCGTCGAAGCCTAGCTTGCGAATGACTTCAAGCTGACGCGTCATCGGTTCTTGCGCAAGTCCGCGATAGAACAGATCACCCGGCCTGCCTTTCATACCGCCAAAGCTCCAGTGCAATGCCTTCGATTGCAGCACGCCTGCCAGAAGCTGATAGTTGGAAAGGCGGTTCATGATTGGCTCTTCGGGAAAGCCAATATAGGGCAGTTGGTACACGGCACCGCCCGCAGGAAGCGTATTTTCGATTGCCGCAACAAAGCGTTTATCGCTGTCGAATGACTCCTCAACGGCTGCATTGCAATGCTTACAGACCGGTGCGGTCTGGTCGTATAGACCCACAAACAGCAGCACTGCCGAGATAGCCATTGAATACTTAGCGAACTGAGGAGCTTTCTTCTCCAATATGAGTTGCAGCGAGATGAAAAAGAACAGCAACGCGCCGCACGCTATAAAAATACTGATCCTGTTCCATCCCCTGATTGACGGGGAAACTAGCATCGCGAACAGCGAGCCTAACCCGCCAATCGTCGCGAATAGAAACAACACCAGGGTAACGGCAGCCAGCAGGCGCAGCCTACCGTCAGCCTCCGATCGAGCGGGGGCAAATATCAAATACAACAAGGCCAGCATGAAGCCCGCTGCACCGATGATACCCAGGGGCGCGAACGAGTTTTCGTTAATTAGCGGCGACCCTTGGTTATATTGCAAACCCACCTGCCCCAAGCGACCAACGCGATGGTCCGGGCGCGGCATGAGGAGTTGCATCATCTTCAGACCTAGAACCTCGGACTGGCCGAACGAGCGCTGAGCGACTTCCAGGTTAGGCCCGTTTCTATACGTTCCAAGCATATTGGGTGCGATATTGATAAACACACCGAACACAATGGCAATACTCAGCAGCACTGCTTTTTTTGCGCCGTGAACGTTCTTCCATCTGACGGCACTCAATACCCCAGCCGATGCCAGAATGATCATGCCGAACAGTGCGTAGTACACGCCAAAGGAGGCCAGCACCACCATGCACAATGCCGTAAGAGAGAGTTTGCGTAACGTCGACTTGGTGGGAGCTTTGGCCGGGGCCGCGTGCGTGTGGTAGATATCGAGCGCCAGATAGAAAAAAACCGGGGCGACGAAGTACCAGGTATAAAAAAGGTGATTCAATCGAAAGAAATGGAACGGGATAAACGTGTAAAGCACGCTCATGGTGACCGCAAACTTTCGGTTCAGGCCGAACGCCCGTGCGGTTATGTAGGTACCGACAAAGCAGGAGGAAAAGCTGAACAGATAAAACAACTTTACGCCTGCTGGCCAACCACCCGCGATAAGCGCGAGCACTTTGATCAATAAGTGGTCAGCAGAATCCGAGCCCGGAAAATCAAGGAAGCTCGAACCGAACGGATAGCCACTGCGCGCATTATCAAACAGCCAGCCTTCCGTAACCCGCTGAGCCATCCAGGCATGAAACATCCCATCCGCTTCGTACCCATATGGCCGGGACAGGTCCGGGATCAGCCCGTGCAAGCCGCTCATGAAGAAGCTGGCGAGGAAGAATGTTGCAATGGCACCAACGAGCAGAAGCTTCCACTCGCAAGCAAGCGTTGTCCGCCACGTAGGGAAACCGCCTAAGTCGCCAAGGCGGTGCGGACGTGTACTGATTTCTGAATTCAAAGTCTTTCGCTCGGGTTATTTAGTCAAAATTTACGCGTTCGCTTTCAACCACGAGCGGCATATTGCGAATTTTGGTATGAACCGAACCCAGATACTCACCAAGCATCCCCAGGAACAAAATCTGAACCGAGCTGAAAAAGAACAGTGAAATAAGCAGTGGAGCGATACCCACCTGAAAGGAGTTCCAGAACACGAGCTTGGCGATCAGGAATCCGAATGCGGCTAGCAGGCTAAGTCCAGCCAGCAACGCGCCCCCCATCACCATCAGACGCAAAGGCACTTTGGAATGGTTGGTGATACCCAGCATGGCAATGTCATACAAGGTATAGAAGTTGTTGCTGGTGATGCCGCGCAGGCGCCGTGGTTGCTTGAACGGCACGGTTGCAATCGGAAAGCCGATTTCGCACAGCAGCCCACGGAAGTACGGATACGGATCGTCGATCTTCTTGAGAATGTCCAGGACCGCACGATCAAACAGGCCTGCGCCTGTTGCGTTCTGCACCAGCGGGACTTCGGAGATGCGGGTCACGAAGCGGTAATAGGCGCGGCGTGCGATGAACATCAATCGCGACTCTTCGCTTTCTGGCTTCACCGCCATCACGGTCTTGAAGCCCTCCTCCCACTTCTTGACGAACTCTTCGATCATCTCTGGCGGGTCTTGCAGGTCGGAGGCGATCAGCACGGCCGCGTCGCCCCGAGCCTGTAGCAGGGCGTAGTAGGGCGAGCGGATATGACCGAAGTTTCGGGCGTTAAGGATCAACTTGACCCGGTTGTCCTGCGCAGCCAGTGCGCGCAACTTGACGATGCTGCTGTCGGTCGAGCAGTTATCAATGAAGATATGTTCGTAATCGTAGTCAAGGCGGGACATCACCTCAACGATGCGCTGGTACAGCTCATCAATATTGGCTTCTTCGTTGTAGCAAGGGGTCACTATGCTGATGAGCTTACGCATAATTGAAAACATACCTGTTATTAATGACGAATGAGAGTAAAGCCATGGGCACGATTAGCGCGATGCCGGCTAAATAGGGGTTTACGCCCAGCAACTTCAGCCCTGCAATCCCGGCCACGTTGGCAGCGTAGACAACGGCATAGCCGGCCACGAAACGAAAGATGAGTTTGTTGTTGTTCGAACCAAACACCAGGGCGCCAGTGCTCTTGAAGTTGAACAATACGCCCAGAATGGTGGCGAGCAGCAGCGCTAGGCTGTAATGAAGGCCAAGATAGAGAAAGCCGGCAAAACAGCCATAGCCGAACGCCGCGTTCAACATCCCTACCAACGCAAACCGGACCAGTTTAATTTGAAGAAGGGCGCGAACCCGTGGCCACGTTTTTTCAGTCTCTTGCATGCAACGCCTGCCTGATCTCACGCAATACACCGCTTAGCGATGAGTCGCCGGGCACATAGCCGAACAATTGCTCAGCCCTGCGATTGTGCGAATAGTAATGGGCCTTGGGCCCGGTAGCATTCACCCGAGCCTGTTCACCGGCAACCGTGAACTTGAGGCCAAACTCATCGCTGACCGCTGCCAGCAATTCAAATTTCCCCACGGGAGCAAGGCTGTAACAGTCCACTGCAGCGTTACCGGGAGGCGCCTGCAATACCCGGTCGATCAACTGCATGAAGTCGGCAGGTGTGAGGTAATCGCGAAGCATGTCATCGGGAGCAACTTCCAGCACGGTGCCCGTATGCAAGGACCTCAGGATGTCACTCAGGAAGAACCGCGCCTCGCACGACTGGCGATGGCTGAAATAGCTGAAGACTCGCACATCGGTGATGGCCGCTTCTGGCAGCGCTCGGTGGCGACATTCAGCCTGAAACTTGGCCGCGCCATACCAGTGCTGTGGTTGCAGCGCGTTGATGGGGAAAACGGCCGCCGATTCGTCAGTGATTGGCGCTGAGAAGTTGGTGCCATAGGCGGCGCCGCTGCTCAAGTAGATGTATTTGCATGCAGGGTGGCTACGCAAGTAGGACAAGGCCAGATGGTCGTACTGCTCCGTGATGCTGAAAATCGCCTGGCCCATCTCTACGGCACGGGCCGGATCGCCTACGCCAACGAAGTTGATGATCGCATCAAATTCGCAGCGGTCACCGAAAGCGGCGTAGTCGAGAACCGGAAAGCCCTCACGTGCCGCGATCGCTTGAAGTTCTGCGTTCAGTGTCGCCGGCGTACGCACAAACAGGCTGCATTTGTACGCTGTGGCTTGAGCGAGACTGGCTATCAGGTCCTTGGCGATATGGCTGCTGGCTCCAAGGATGGCAACCTTCATTGACCCAAGTCCAGCAACGGCGACTGCTCGTGGATCGGACGGCCGAACTCAAGGCGCGGTCGGCATTCGCGGGCGTCTGGCATTAATACTTCGATAAGCATCGGCTTGCCGTTTGCCAGGAACTCCACGACCGCAGATTTGAACGTGTCCAAGTCGATCACGCTTCGCGAATCAATGCCGTACGCTTCGCCCAGGGCTTTGAATTGCGAGGTATAACCATCCCAGTACGTCGAGGAGTTACGACCCTCGAAATACATTTCCTGAAAGCCGCGCACCATGCCCAATGAGTGGTTGTTCAGTACCACCGTCAGAATAGGCAGACGCTCCCGGGCGATGATGTCCAGCTCCTGAATATTCAGCTGGGCCCCGCCGTCACCGGTAATCACCACAACTGGCTTTTGCCCAGCGATGCAGGCACCCACGGCCGCCGGAATGGCAAAGCCCATCGTGCCCAGACCGCCGGAGTGGTGCATGGCTTGATCGGCGTTCAGGCGCAACGTGTGCGCGGCCCACATCTGGTTATTGCCTACATCGGCCACGTAATCGAGCGCCCGGCCTTCGGTCAATTCGTTGAGGGCACCGAACAGAGCGAAAGGGCTGAAACCCAAGTCGGTGTACTCGTCCTTGAACGATTGCTCGAACACCTGCGCCAAACTTGCATGCCAAGACGGGGGCGCGGACGGCAGCATCGGAGCGCGTGCAATGAAAGAGGCGAAAACCCCTTCCAGGTCGGCGTGGATCGACTGCTGCGCTTTCACCCTGTTGTCCAGTTGAGCGGCGTCCAGGTCGAACTGAACGATGTGGGCGTTTTGCGCGAAGGTTTCGGGCTTGGCGCCGGTTTGACGGACGTCCATGCGACTCCCGAAGACAATCAGGAGGTCGCAATTCTGCACGGCGTAGTTGGCGGCCCTCGTCCCGTAGGCACCGAGCATCCCGATGTAGTGCTCGCTGGCGGGCACCTTCTCGGCGCCCTTCAGGCTCGCAACGTGAGGGATGCCCAGTCTACGGACCTCGTTCAACCATTGGCTGAACTCAGGCGAATTCACGGCACCGCCACCAATCAGGAATAGCGGCTTCCGAGCTTTTTCCAACAACGCCCAGACGTCCGCATGCGAGTCGTTCTGCGCAGGCGCCCGGTCCGACTCGCGGGCCCATGCGCTCAGCAATTCATCAAGCACGGCGTCGTCGACTTCGGCCCGCTGAACGTCCATAGGGATGTCCAGAAGCACGGGCCCTGGCCGGCCTTCGCGGGCGATGGTGATCGCCTTGAGCAGGCAAGGAATCAGTTCGTCGACATGGGTAACCTGATGAGCGTACTTGGTGATGCTGCTCACCAAGGCAACGCTGTCGAGTTCCTGAAAACCCTGTTGGCGGATAGCCCGTTCGCCCTTCAGCTCATGGGTATTGACCTGGCCGGTCAGGAACAGGCACGGATGGCTGTCCAACCAGCAGTCTGCAATTCCTGTGATCAGGTTAGTGGCACCCGGGCCGCTTGTGCCCAGTGCCACGCCCATCACTTTGTGATTCGTCGCGCGTGCGACGGCAGATGCAGCGAAGGCGGCGCCTTGCTCATGGTGCATGGAGACCAACTTGGTCTTGCCGAGCAAGTTAATACTGTCCACCAAGTGGGCAATCATTCCACCGATGAGCTCGAAACCGTAGAGGACTTGAGTGTCCGCCATAACCTTGGCTACTGCATCCGATGCTTTCATAAGTTAGAAACCGATCCCGAAGAACTCTTCCAGTTTTTCACCAACGTAGTCGAACTGCTCCTGACCCAGCGACGGTTGCACGCCCAGCCAGAAGGTCTGGTTCATGGTGCGGTCGGTGTTGGTCAGTTCGCCCACGACGCGGTGCTCAACGCCATGGAAGTACGGCTGACGGGTCAAGTTGCCTGCGAACAGCAAACGAGTGCCGATCTTGTTCTGATCGAGGAACTTCAACAGGTCCACACGCTTGACGCCGGCAGTCTCTTTCAGCGTTACCGGGAAGCCGAACCAGGAAGGATCGCTGTTAGGCGTAGGCTCGGCGATTTCCAGGAAGTCGCTCAGGCTGGACAAACGCTCTTTCAACAGCTGGAAGTTGCGCTTGCGGGTCGCGATGAACTCCGGGGCGCGGTCGAGCTGGGCCAGGCCGCAGGCAGCTTGCATGTCGGTGATCTTCAGGTTGTAGCCCAAGTGGGCATACACGTACTTGTGATCGTAACCTTGAGGCAGGCTGCCGAATTGCTGCCCGAAACGGTTGCCGCACGTGTCGTCGCAGCCTGGCGCGCAGTAGCAATCGCGGCCCCAGTCACGGAACGATTCAGCGATCATTCGCAGTTGGGCGTCGTTGGTGAATACCGCGCCGCCTTCACCCATGGTGATGTGGTGAGCCGGGTAGAAGCTGAGCGTTGCGATGTCGCCAAAGGTGCCGACCATCTTGCCGTCGTAAGTCGCGCCCAGCGCGTCACAGCAATCTTCGACCAACCACAGGTTGTACTTTTCGCACAGCGCCTTCACCTTGCCCAGATTGAACGGGTTGCCCAAGGTGTGAGCGAGCATGATGGCCTTGGTCTTAGGCGTGATGGCCGCTTCGATCAAGTCTGCATTGATGTTGTGGGTGTTCATTTCCACGTCGACGAACACAGGGATCGCGCCGAACTGAACAATCGGGTTCACGGTAGTCGGGAAACCCGCCGCAACGCCGATGACTTCGTCGCCCTTCTTGATTGCACGATCACCCAGTTTCGGTGAAGTGAGGGTGCTGAACGCAACCAGGTTGGCCGAAGAACCGGAGTTCACGGTCAGCAGGTAGTTCACGCCCAGGAACGCAGCGAGTTTCTTCTCGAATTCAGCGTTGAAGCGACCAGTGGTCAGCCAGCCGTCCAGCGAAGCCTCAACCATCAGCTGCAGTTCACGCGCGCCGATTACCTTGCCCGACGGAGGGATGACGGTTTCGCCCCCGACAAAAGGTTTGGCCGCCAAGGCAGTCTGGGCGTAGCGCTCAACGAGCTGGCTGATTTCCTGACGGAGCATATCGGGGGTCATAGTATTTCCTGCTCAAGCTAATTATCGGTTAGGCGCCAGTGGCATGGCTGCCATGTAGCTATTGATTTCTTCTACGCAACGGACATGCATGTCGGCACTCTCCATCCAGGCTCTGTGCCAGTTGACGATGCGAGTCAGCGTTGTCTCCAGGCCCCAGGTTGGTTCCCACTTCAGGTGAGCGCGGGCCTTGGATATGTCCAGCTTCAAATAGCGTGCTTCATGCGGCTGCGGGTCACTGTCAAGCTGCCAGCTAGCGCCAGCTCCCCACGCCTGCACCATGTGATCGAGTATCCATTCGACAGGTTGGGCGTCCTCGTCGCGAGGACCGAAGTTCCAGCCCTGAGCGAATGACTGGCCATGCTCCCATAGGTGCTGGGCCAGAACAAGGTAACCGCTGAGCGGTTCAAGTACGTGCTGCCAAGGGCGGGTGGCCTTGGGATTGCGGACTATCACAGGCTTGCCCTGTTCGACAGCGCGCAAAATGTCCGGAATCAACCGGTCGTCAGCCCAATCGCCACCGCCAATGACATTGCCGGCGCGCGCCGAGGCCAGTGCAGCGGAGTGTTCAGTGTTAAAGAACGAGTTGCGGTAAGCGCTGGTTACCAGTTCCACACAGCCTTTACTGTTGCTGTACGGATCGTGGCCACCCATGGGCTCGTTCTCGCGATAGCCCCATTCCCATTCCTGGTTCTCGTAACATTTGTCGGTGGTGACATTGACGATGGCACGCAGGCCGGGGCACTTGCGCGCGGCCTCCAACACATGAACGGTGCCCATCACGTTGGTGGCGTAGGTTTCGACCGGTTCCCGGTACGACAGCCTGACCAGCGGTTGCGCCGCCATGTGAATCAGGATGTCCGGATTGAAGGCAACCATGCTCTCAGTCACAGTCTGCAGGTCGCGGATGTCGCCGATCTGCGACTCCATGCCCCGCTCAACCTGCGCTTGGTCGAACAGTGAAGGCGTAGTGGGTGGCGCCAAGGCAAGGCCTTTCACTTGGGCGCCCATGCCCTGCAACCAAAGTGCAAGCCAGCTACCCTTGAAGCCGGTGTGGCCCGTGAGGAAGACCTTTTTGCCTTTCCAGAAGTTAGCGGAGACAGAAGCTTTCATAGTTGTTCTCAGTCCCAGAATTTCCAAGGCGCGTCGCCGCTCTGCCACAACTTCTCAAGCAGATTTTTATCGTGCAGGGTATCCATCGGCTGCCAGAAGCCCGGATGTTCGAAGGCCATCAGCTGGCCCTCCTCGGCGAGGCTCATCAACGGGCCCTGTTCCCAGACCGTACTGTCGTCTTCCAGGTAATCCAGCACTTGCGGAGAAAGCACGAAGAAGCCGCCATTGATCATGGCGCCGTCGCCTTTAGGCTTTTCCTTGAAGTTCAGGACCCGGCCTTCGGCGATGTCCAGTGCGCCAAAGCGGCCTGGCGGGAAGGTAGCGGTGAGCGTGGCCGCTTTGCCGTGGCTCTTGTGGAAAGCGACAGCAGCGCTGATGTCCATGCTTCCAACGCCATCGCCGTAGGTGAAGCAAAAAGCCTCATCGTTGCGCACATAGTCCGCAACCCGACGCAGACGGCCACCGGTCATGGACGTCTCGCCTGTATCGACCAACGTCACATTCCAGTCTTCAGCGCGCTGGTCGTGAACTTTCATGGTGTTTTCGCGCATGTTGAACGTGATGTCGGACGTGTGCAGGAAGTAGTTGGCAAAGTATTCCTTGATCATGTAGCCCTTGTAGCCACAGCAAATGATGAAATCATTGATGCCGTGGGAGGAGTACATTTTCATGATGTGCCACAGAATCGGCTTGCCACCGATTTCAACCATTGGCTTGGGCCGTGTACCGGTCTCTTCGCTTAAACGCGTGCCGAGCCCACCTGCCAGAATGACCGCTTTCATAACCGCTCCTTGTTAGTTCGAACTCACGAATGCATCGGAGTAAAAGTGTTTGACAGGCAATCCGGCACTATTCAGAGCTTCACGCGCGGAATGGATCATGCTCTCTGAGCCGCAGGCATATACCACTGCATGATCAAGTTCGATTCCGTCATCAAGCAGAGCGGTCTGGACGTAGCCAGTACGGCCCTGCCATTGCGCATCCGGCCGTGAGAGTACAGGAATAAATACCGCGTTCAGACCCTCAAGATGAGGTGCCCAGTAAATATCGGTAAGACTGCGCCCGCCCCAATAGATGAAGATCTTCTTGCCCGCCGCCAGCTCCGGATTAGCCTGTAACTGCTCAAGCATCGCCTTGACAGGCGCAATGCCGGTACCGGTAGCGAGAAAAATCAGGGTGCTAGCACTCTTGTCACGCAGACAGAATGTGCCCAGCGGGCCTTCCAGGCGCAGAAGGTCATTGGGTTTGGCGTCACCGAACCAGTAACGAGACATCGAGCCGTGCTCGACTTGCCGGATCTGCAGTTCGAGCTTGCCGTCGATGCGCGGGGCATTGGCGATGGAATAACTGCGACGCAAGCCGCCCGCCCCGATCACGTCCAGATACTGACCAGGCAGGTAATGAAGCTTGCTGGCAGGCGGGATGCGCAGGATGACTTCAACCACGTTGTCCGCAAGATGAGTAATGGTGTCGATCCGGCAAGGCAGGGTTTTGACTTCGATGTCGCCCAGCGCACCGATATCCTCGGCGTCTATCTCCACATCGGTAATCGCACGGCGGCAGCAGGTCAGAATCATTCCTGCGGCCATCTCCTCCGCGGTCAGTGACGCCTCTCCTTTGAGGGCCTCAGTGTCACCGCTGAGCACCGTGGTTTTGCACACGCCGCAACGACCCGTGCGACAGCTGTACTCAAGGGTGATGCCGGCAGCTTTTGCGCTGTCCAGCAACGAAGCGCCAGGCTCGGAAATGAATGTCTGCCCACTGTGGAGCTTTACTGAAACCATGGGGTTACCGGATTCGAAATACTGAAAGGCTGCAGAAGTTAACGTCTGGCAACGCCTGTGAAAAAGACTTCGGGCGACGAACATAACAAAAGTGGCGTGCGGAAGATGCTCCAGGACCACGCCGAACAGGGCGAGGCGTGGAGTACCACGCGCGGTTTGAGCGCATCTGAAGTTGCTTCGGGGGACGGAGTTTACACTCTGGTGCCCGGTTTAGTGCAGGATTTTGCGAGGCGGCTCCTGTCGGGGGATGGCCGTTGGAAGGAATCTCACGCCGCACATGCAGGCACCGCGCCCAAAGACCGCCGGGGGACTTAGGAAGTTGGAGCGCAAGCATGATAGCGCCGCTTCAGGGCTCTTACGTAGTTGGCACAACCCTTGTAAGAGGATGCAAGAACTGCACGTTGAACTTTGGAGAGCACTTTTATCTGGCGCCTATCGAGCCTATTGCCGGTTCCGTGTATATTTCCCGGCAAACAATTCGCGCGCGCCAGCGGTCGCTGCAACGCTGCCGGCTTTTCGCCACTAATACACAACTACCAACGGAGCTTGATCCCCGCATGAAAGCAATTGTTACCGGCATCACTGGTCAAGACGGCGCCTACCTGGCTGAACTGCTGCTTGGCAAGGGCTACACCGTCTACGGCACCTATCGTCGTACCAGTTCTGTCAATTTCTGGCGGATCGAAGAACTGGGCATCCAGAACAATCCAAACCTGCACCTGGTCGAGTACGACCTGACCGACCTGTCGGCCAGCATCCGCCTGCTGCAGACCACCGAAGCCACCGAGGTGTACAACCTCGCTGCGCAGAGCTTCGTGGGCGTTTCCTTTGAACAGCCGATCACCACCGCCGAAATCACCGGCCTGGGCGCTGTGAATCTGCTAGAAGCTATCCGTATCGTTAACCCGAAAGTCCGCTTCTACCAAGCGTCGACTTCCGAGATGTTCGGTAAGGTTCAGGCCATTCCTCAGGTTGAAGACACTCCGTTCTACCCGCGCAGCCCTTACGGCGTCGCCAAGCTGTACGCTCACTGGATGACCATCAACTATCGCGAGTCGTACGGTATTTTTGCGACCAGCGGTATTCTGTTCAACCACGAGTCGCCACTGCGCGGCCGTGAGTTCGTCACGCGCAAAATCACTGACACCGTTGCCAAGATCAAGCTGGGTCTGCAGGACTCGCTGGTACTGGGCAACATGGACGCCAAGCGCGACTGGGGCTTCGCCAAAGAGTACGTCGAAGGTATGTGGCGCATGCTGCAGGCTGATCAGCCGGACACTTTCGTCCTGGCCACCAACCGCACTGAAACCGTTCGTGACTTCGTCGCGATGGCATTCAAGGCTGTCGACATCACCATCAACTGGAGTGGCGAAGCGGAAGAAGAAATCGGTACCTGCGCTGCCACTGGCAAGGTCTTGGTCTCGGTCAATCCGAAGTTCTACCGCCCGACCGAAGTTGAGCTGTTGATCGGCAACCCGGCCAAAGCCAAGGAAGTCCTGGGCTGGGAGCCTAAGACCAACCTGGAAGAGCTGTGCCGCATGATGGTCGAAGCGGACCTGCGTCGTAACGAAAAAGGGTTCTCGTTCTGATGAGTATCGCCGGCAAGCGAGCGCTGATAACGGGTATTCATGGATTTACGGGGCGCTACATGGCGGCCGAACTCACAGCCCAGGGCTGCGAGGTTGTCGGTCTGGGCAGCAATCCGTCCGATGAAGCCAATTATTATCAGGCTGATCTCACCGATCTGGTGGGTCTGAGCAAGCTGCTGGCGGACCTTCAGCCGGACATCGTCGTTCATCTCGCGGCGTTGGCGTTTGTCGGGCATGGCGCGGCGGATGCGTTTTACCAGGTCAACCTGATTGGTACGCGCAACCTGCTCGAAGCCATCGCCAACTGCGGCAAGGCGCCGGAAAGCGTTTTGCTCGCCAGCAGTGCCAACGTGTATGGCAATGCGTCGGAAGGATTGCTCGATGAGAGCACCACGCCGGCGCCGGCCAACGATTACGCCGTGAGCAAGCTGGCCATGGAATACATGGCCAGCTTGTGGTTCGGGCGGTTGCCGATCATCATCGCGCGCCCGTTCAACTACACCGGCGTCGGCCAGGCGGATAACTTCCTGCTGCCAAAGATCGTCAAACACTTCCGCGAGAAGGCCGGGAAGATCGAGCTGGGCAACCTGGATGTCTGGCGCGATTTCAGCGACGTCCGTTCGCTGGTGGCCGCTTACCGCGGGCTGCTTGAAGCCAAGCCGTTCGGTCAGTATGTCAACGTCAGTTCAGGCAAGACTCACTCGCTGCGTGAAGTGCTCGACATGTGTCGCGCCATCACCGGCCACGACCTTACTGTCGAAGTGAACCCTGCTTTCGTGCGGGCCAACGAGGTGAAGACCTTGTGCGGCGACAACAGCAAGCTGAAGTCGCTGGTCGCGGGCTGGCAGACACCCGAGCTGAGCGAAACGCTTGGCTGGATGCTGGCAGACGCGTAACGCCGCAGTACCCAACCCGAAGCGCTGTGAGGCGCTTCAGGTTTTCCTTTATCCTCCGCCCCACACATCCCCGCTCTGCCCGCAACGCACCTATCGCGAGAACAGCGGACGTTATCGTTTCGTCAGAGAATCCTGATGACCAAAGTTTTGCACTTCTTCAAAACCTACTTCCCGGAAAGCAAGGGCGGTGGCGTCGAGCAAGTCATCTTTCAGCTGGCACAGGGTTGCCAGGCTCACGGGATCGAGTCCCAGGTGTTGTCGCTGAGCACTCAAGGCGCGGCGCGTAACGAGACGGTGGGCAATCACATCGCACACCGCTCAAAACAGGATCTGTATGTCGCGTCGACGGGCTTTTCACTGTCGGGCATTCGGGATTTCAAGGAGCTCGCGCGCGAAGCCGACATCGTGCATTACCACTTCCCGTGGCCGTACATGGACATCGCGCACTTCGCCGCTCACATCAAAAAACCGACGGTGGTGAGCTACCACTCGGACATCATCAAGCAGAAGACGCTGCTCAAGCTGTATGCGCCGCTGATGAATCGCTTTCTGGGAAGCGTTGATCGGATCGTCGTATCGTCGCCGAACTATGCCGCCAGCAGTGAAGTGCTAACCCGGTTCAGGGATAAGGTTGAGATCATTCCGTTTGGTCTGGATCGCGCCACCTACCGTGCCCCTTCTCAGGCAAAACTTGAGCAGTGGAAGCAGCAATTGGGCGAACGCTTCTTTCTGTTCGTCGGTGCCCTGCGTTACTACAAGGGCCTGGATTTCCTGCTTGAGGCAGCGCACAAAAATCGCCTGCCGGTGGTGATCATGGGCGGCGGGCACCAAGAGCTGGAGCTCAAGGCGAAAGCCAAGGCGCTGGGGCTTAGTAACGTCGTGTTTGTGGGCAGCCTGCCGGACGAGGACAAGAACGCGCTGCTGATGCTATGTGAGGCGTTTGTGTTCCCGTCGCACCAGCGTTCGGAATCGTTCGGGATCTCGCTGCTGGAAGCGGCGATGTATGGCAAGCCAATGATCTCGTGCGAGATGGGCACTGGTACCACCTTCATCAACATCGCGGACGAGACGGGGCTGGTCGTTCCGCCACGGGAACCGGATGCGTTGGCGGCCGCGATGAATACGCTGTGGAATGACAGAGAGCGGGCGACGCAGATGGGGTTGAAGGCGGCGCAGCGATTTGAGTCGATGTTTACGTCGAAGAAGATGGTGCAGGGGTATGCGGATCTTTATCAGGATGTGCTGCGCGGGCGTTAGGCCCTTTGGGTGTGTCGTTGGGACGTGGATTGGCGGGCCATCTTTCGCGAGCAAGCTCGCTCCCACAAATTGATTGCGTCGACCGGGCACTATGGATTGAACGCAGAACCTGTGGGAGCGAGCTTGCTCGCGAATAGGCCAGTCCATCCGGTGGATTTTCTGCGCCGGACAAACAGCTTCGCGAGCAAGCTCGCTCCCACAATAAACTCGCTGGTCCGGGCAATGGGATTGGCCGGACCGTGCTGCAGTTCCTCCTCTTACGGCTTGCGCTTGCGCGGTCCGGTGTTGAACACCGGCACTTTGCGCACTGGCTTAATGGACGGCACTTCTGCCGCCGCTTCACCGCTATCGACCCATTTGCCCAGATTGCGTTTGCCGCCTCCGCCACCGCCTTTCGGTTTCTTTGGCTTTTTCGGTTTCTTCAGAATCTGCCCGGTTGCGTCGGTAGTCGGCACGCGGTGTTCTGGAATGAAGTCGGGCTCTTCGCGGCGCTGGAGGGTCTGGCGGGTGAGCATTTCGATGGCGCTGAGCAGGTCGACTTCGTCGGCGCACACCAGGGAGATCGCTTCACCGGTTTGCCCCGCACGCCCGGTGCGTCCAATGCGGTGGATGTAATCTTCAGCAACGATCGGCAAGTCAAGGTTGACCACGGTCGGCAGGTCGTCGATGTCCAGGCCGCGAGCCGCAACGTCGGTGGCGACGAGGATCTGCACGTCACCGCTCTTGAACCGATCCAGCGCGCGCTGGCGAGTGGCCTGGGGTTTGTCGCCGTGAATGCCGTCTGCGTTGAGACTCAGGCCTTGCAGGCGCTCCACCAATTGGTCGACGCCGACGCGGGTTTTCGCGAAGACCAGCACCTGACCCCAGCGATGCTTCTTGAGTAGATGAATGAACAGCTCGCTCTTGCGCTTCTTGTCGACGGTGACGATCCACTGCTTGACCGACGACGCCGCCACATTGCGCGGGCTGACTTCGATGGTCAGCGGGTTGTCGAGCATCTGCCCGGCCAGCGCGCGGATCGCATCGGAGAAGGTCGCGGAGAACAGCAACGTCTGGCGGCGCTTCGGCAGCGCGGCGTAGATGTCGCGCAGCTCTTCGGAAAAGCCTAGATCGAGCATGCGATCGGCTTCATCAAGGATCAGGGTCTGCAGTTGCGAGAATTTCACGGCGTTCTGGCGATACAGGTCGAGCAGGCGGCCGGGAGTGGCAACCAGCACGTCAACACCACGGCGCAGCTTCATCATCTGCGGGTTGATGCTGACGCCGCCGTAAGCCGCGTAAGTGGTCAGCGGCAGGTGCTCGGCGTATTGCGCGATGGCTTCGTGAACCTGCTCGGCCAGCTCTCGGGTCGGCACCAGCACCAGCGCGCGCACGGAGTTGGCGGCCACTTTCGGGCCTTCCATGGTCAGGCGTTGCAGCAGTGGCAGCGCGAAGCCTGCGGTCTTGCCAGTACCGGTCTGGGCGGCGGCCATGAGGTCGCGGCCTTCGAGCACGGGCGGAATCGCCTGGGCCTGAACGGGGGTGGGAGTCTGGTAGCCCAGTGTTTCGAGGGCACGCAGCAGGGGTTCGATCAGGCCGAGGGAGGCGAATGTCATTTCAGTACCGTTGGAAAAAGGTCAGCGCACAAGAGTCTGTAGAAGACAATGGCGCGCAGTTTACCCTTTCTACACCGGTTTCTGCTTGCGCCACTGCGGCAGCCCGATGAGCACGACGGCGCTGATGATCACCGCCATCGCTGCACCTTCTGCCCAGCCGATGTGTTCGCCGGCGAACAACACGCCCAGCAACACCGCCACCGCCGGGTTGACGTAGCAATAGCTGGTCGCGGCGGCGGGTCGCACGTTCTTCAGCAGGTACATATAGGAGCTGAACGCGACGATCGAGCCGAACACCACCAGATACGCCATCACCAACCAGCCGGAGAGGCCCGGGGATTGAGTCATGCGTTCGCCGCTCACAAAGCTGCCGAGCAACAGCACCGCGCCGGCCACCAGCATTTCGCAGGCGCTGGCCATCGGCCCGGCGGGCAATGGCAGGTAGCGGCTCCACACCGAGCCGAACGCCCAGGTCGCTGCGGCGAAGATCACCAGCGCGGCGCCCATGGGGCTGGCCTGCAGGTTCGAGCCGAGGTTAAGCAAGGAGATGCCGACGAGGCCGAGCAAAATGCCAGCCCACTCCAACCCGGTATTGCGATGCCCCCAGAACAGGCCGAACAACAAGGTGAACAACGGCACCACGGCCACGGCCAACGCGGCGACACCCGAAGCAACGCCTGCATGTTCCGCCAGGGTCACGCCGCCATTGCCGCAGGCGAGCAGCAGAAAGCCGATCATCCCTGCGGATTTCCACTGCTTCCAGGTCGGCATCGGCGCGCCACGAAAGCGCATGAAGGCAAACAGGATGGAGCCGGCGATGGTAAAGCGGACCCCGGCCATCATGAGCGGAGGCCAGGTTTCGATACCGATGCGGATGGCGAGATAGGTCGAGCCCCAGATCACATAAAGCGCGAAAAAGGCCCCGATGAGCAGCAGGGGGAAACGGCGGACAGCAGGCATGAAGGGCTCTAGTACAGTCGGTTATTGTGGGACTGATTCTAGAAATGTCCGGGCCGCAGGCGTCAGTTACAAATGTGGTTTATTCGACCCGTACAATTTCTCGCGCGTTGAAGCGCCGATTAGTGGGACTGGCTTTAGCCGGGAAGGCGTCAGGCGTCATATCGCAAAATTGATGGCGCTCACACCGGCCTCTTCCCGGCTGAAGCCGGTCCCACTAATCGACCGAGCACACCTTGTGGGATTGGCTTCAGCCGGGAAGGCGTCAGGCGTCATATCGCAAAATTGATGGCGCTCACACCGGCCTCTTCCCGGCTGAAGCCGGTCCCACTGACAGCACGCATTCATCCGCCGGTCCTACTGACTCGTCGCGAGACCGCGATGCTTGGTGATCGCATCCGCAATCTTCTTAGCCGGGACTTTTTGCAGGGTGCACAGCAACTGATGGGAGACACCGGCGAGACCGTGGGTGTCGCGCAGTTGGTGGCCCAGGTGCAGCGTCAGGTTGGCGGCCATTTCGGCATCGGCCATGGCCCGGTGAGCCTTGCCGGTGTGGGGCAAGCCGGCCCAGCTGGTAAGCGTGCCGAGCTTGTGGTTCGGCGCATGGGGCAGAAGACGTCGCGCCAGCAGCATGGAGCAGGCGAAGCTTTGCACGCGACTACGCTTGATGCGCGACAGTTCGAAGTCCCAGAATTTCTGGTCGAACGAGGCGTTGTGCGCCACCAGCGGCGTCAGGCCGACGAACTCGGCAACTTCATTCATGACCCGTTCAGCCGGCGGCGCCGTGCGCAGCATGCTGTTGCTGATGCCGGTCAGGGATTCGATGAAAGACGGGATGCGCACGCCGGCGTTCATCAGGCTTTGATAGCGCTCGACGATGACGCCCTGCTCCACGATCACCACGGCGATTTCCGTCGCGCGGCAGTAGCTGCTGGGGGAAATGCCGGTGGTTTCGAAGTCGATGACGGCGATGCGTTCTTGCATGGAGGAGGCCTTAACAGTGACGATTTTTTTCGGAAAACGCGTGATGTTCAGGCATCACACTGTTCTGCAGCAAACTTAATTCCTCTGGGAGCGAGCTTGCTCGCGAATAGTGCATTTCAGCCACGGAAGTTCTGGTGCGCATACCGGCCTCTTCGTGAGCAAGCTCACTCCCACAGGTCTTGCGCCAACCGGGAATCCCGAGCCGAATCACCCTCCCGTGGGAGTCGAGCTTGCTCGCGAAGGCTTACTTTCAGCCCCAGAGAAAGTGGCTGAATGCCCCGGCCTCTTCGTGAGCAAGCTCACTCCCACAAGTCATTCGTCGTCAGTCGCATAGGCGACACAGACGCTGCTGCACCGAGGCGGTGGATCAGGTCTTGAGCAGCAACCCGCCCTCGATCGGCACATAACGACTGGCCGCGCGGATCAACGAATTGGCGGTCAACCCCGGTACGCCGTAGGCAATCGCTTCGACGCCGTGTTTGCTGATGATGCGCTCCAGCAACAGGTCAAAATCGCCATCGCCGGACGCCAGCACGACTTCATCGACATTCGGCGCGACGTCCATGATGTCGATGGTGATGCCCACGTCCCAGTCGCCCTTGGCCGAGCCGTCGCTGCGCTGGATGTAGGGTTTGAGTTTGACGGTGAAACCGAGGTTGCGCAGGATCTGCTGGAATTGCTGCTGCTTGCTGTCGCCACGGTCAATGGCATACGCATACGCCTCGACGATCTGCCCGCGCTGGCTGATGTCAGCCCACAGGGCGGCGTAATTGAAGTGACAACCGTGAGCCTGACGCACTGTGTAATACAGGTTCTGTACGTCGGCGAAGACCGCGATTCTTCTCACCCAAAATCCTCGATGCGCTGACAAGCGACAAGGGCCCGAAAACCGGACCGGCGCTCAGTATGCCATTTTGGGAACGGGATTGAAGGATTGGGTGTGGAGCGCCGCAGCGCGCTGTCGGGGCAGCGGGGCATTCCTGGAGGATATGCCGCCGCTGCCTTTCGTTATCAGACGAAAGAATCGTCGTCGTCAAACAAGCCGCCACCGGTGTCACTGCCGTAGTCAGTGTCGGCGAAGCCATTTGAATCACTGCCCCAGCTGTCATTGCCGGTACTGTCATTACCTGTCACGCGCTGCTGGTCGTCACCCCACCCACCGCTGCCGCCCTGATCATGTTCGGCAGCAGGCTGGGCCGGCTGCTCCTGGATGATCTCGACGATTTCCTGCGGTTGGCTGTTGTGATGGAACAGGCTGCTGATGCCTTCCGCCAGCATCACGCCCCCGGCCACGCCCGCTGCGGTTTTCAGGGCGCCGCCCAGGAAACCACTGCCGACTGGGGCCGCCGGTGCCTGTTGCGGCTGGGCATAGTTTTGCTGTGGCTGAGCATAATTTTGCTGCGGCGCGCTTGCCGGACCGCTTTCACGCCAGCCGCCCGAGGAAGGTTGCGGGTTCGACGGACGCGAGAACGACGAAGCTGGCTGCTGAGCCTGGGGCTCACGGGAGCCGCCGCCGAAGATGCTCGACAGAAATCCACCGCCGCTGCCGGACTGGGCAGGCGCGGCGGACTTTGCCCGCTCCAGCTCAGCCCGCAGCTGTTGAATCTGCTCGTCGCGCTGACGGTTCTGGGCCTCCAGCTGCTTGATCGCGACTTCCTGCACGAGGATCGACTGCGCCATGTAATAAGGCGCGGCCGGCTGGCGAGTCAGGTGCTCCTTGATCAGCGCTTCGGCCTGCGCATCACGGGGGGCCGATTCGGTTTCTGCTTGCTTGAGCTTGCCAAACAAGCCATCGATCAGGGTTTGTTCTTCGCTGTTCATGGCGACCTCGTTAGATTGCCGTAGGAATTCTGTTCTGAGCCGTTGCTCGGACATAGCCAGTAATGGGGCTGTTCAAGGGCGTTTCAATAGGATGTAAAAAAAGTTAAGAAAGCCGGCTAGTGGGTGCCTGTTGGCCGGTTCTGCGGCGCTACGTTACAGTGTCGGCCTGCTTATCCCTGTGATCCGTTCATGAATCCGCTGACCATTCTGCAAGACTCCCTGTACTTCTTCCGACGCAACTTCGGCAGCATTCTTACGTTGTGCCTGCCCTTGGTAGTGCTGGAGGCCCTGACCAAACAGCTCATCGGCTTCGGGCAGGGCAACGGCGTCGCGCCACTGTTGGTCGGACTGCTTTTTTATCCGCTCTACACCGGCGCGCTGATCCTTTTCCTGGATGCGAAAACCCGGGGCGAAGAGCCGGTCAAATCCAGCCTGTGGGCCGGTGCATTGCGCATGTGGCCCATGTTCGCAATGCTGACGGCGCTGAGTACGCTGCTGATCATGGCCGGCATGTCGCTGTTCATCCTGCCGGGCGTGTGGGTGATGATCAAACTGCAGCTGTCGGAATACTTGCTGGTACTGCGCGGGATGGGGCCGCTGGAGGCGATGCGCGAAAGCTTCAGAATGACGCAGGGCCACGTGGTGCGGATTTTTGTCTGCGTGCTGTGCGTTTACATCCCGCTGTCGCTGCTTGAGGCGCTGAGTTATTACGTGCTGCCAGACCAGCAAAGCCCAATGCTGTCGATTGCGGTGGACAGTGTTTCCAGCTTCCTGCAGCTGCTTATCAGCGTGATGATGTTCCGGTTGTTCATGCTCATTGACCCGCCCGCGCGGTCGGCCTGAGAAGATGGCACGTCCGACGCGGTATCTGCTTTACCTCGCGGCGTGTGCCGGGCTGTTCGTGATACTGTTTTATGACGTGACCTGGCACCCCGCCCGACACGAGCAGGTGGCGGTATCCCGCAACGCGAAGGACGGAAAGCCACCGGTATTGGCGCCGGGTCAGACGCTCAAGGTGATGACCTGGAACATTCAATACCTGGCCGGCAAGCGTTATGTCTTCTGGTACGACCTGCCCGACGGCAGCGGCCCGGACGAGCGCCCGACCCCGGAAGACCTGGCGTACAACCTCGATGAAGTCGCACGGGTCGTCCGCGATGAGCAGCCGGACATCGTCTTGCTGCAGGAAGTCGACGACGGCGCGAAGAACACCGACTACGGCAACCAACTAGCCCTGCTCCAGGCGCGCGTCGCCGACCTGTACCCCTGCAGCAGCGAGGCGTTTGACTGGAAGTCCGACTTCGTGCCGGATCGCCACATCTTCGGCAGCGTCGGCCGCAAACTGGCGACGCTGAGCCGCTACCAACTGGACAGCGCCGAACGTCTGCACCTGCCCTCGCCGTCCGGCCATTTCATCAGCCGCCTGTTTCAACCTCAACCTGCGCTGCTGGTCAGCTACCTGCCGCTGAGCGATGGCCGACATCTGGCGGTGACAAACACGCACCTGGGCGATGCGCCGGGGGGCGACGTGCGAAAACGGCAAGTAGCCTCGGTTCGTCAGTTGCAACAAACCTTCGAGCAAAATGGCACGCTGTGGATAACCGGCGGAGATTTCAACCTGCTGCCACAGGGGCAATATCAGCGGCTACCTGCCGAGCAGCGCGCGCCGTTTGCGGCAGAGAGTGAGCTGCGTGGCTTGTGGGAAAGCTTCCCGATGATCCCGAGCAATGAAGACGTGGCCGGTGAGGACCGTCGCACCTGGTACACCCGCTTCCCCAATGACCCCCGTATCAGCGGCCCGGACCGGACGCAGGATTTTCTGTTCTACAGCCCGAAGCTGAACCGGGTCGAGGCACGGGTGAGGCAGGCAGATACGTTGTTGATTTCTGATCACATGCCGGTGATTGCGCGGTTCAGGGTACCAGCGCAGGGTGAGTAAACCCTCTGTACGGATGCACAAGAGAGTCGTTTGATCTGAACCGACCCGTGCCGGATTGCCCGGCACCGATCGCTGCCATCAGAACGTGACGCTGGCAGTCAGCCGCGCAGTTCGGAGCGCTCCCTCCTCCACCTGGAGCGTGCTGCTGCCCGTGGTGGCCGGGTAGTATTCCTTGTTGAACAGGTTGTCGATGTTCAACTGCAGACTGGTCTTGTAGTCATGGGTGGGTAAATCCCAGCGCACAAAGGCATCGGCCGTTGTGTAGCTGTCCAGCCAGAAGCTATTGGCATCGTCGCCCGGCCGCTCTCCGACGTATCGGGCACCTGCGCCGACATGCCACTTGCCGGTTTCGGCAGGCAGCCCGAGTTGATGGCTGAGGTACAGGCTCGCGGTGTGCATCGGCGCATTGGGCAAGCGGTTGCCTTCCTGCTCGGGTGATTCTGCGTTTTTCAGCACTTCCGTGTGGTCATAGGCGTAGGTGCCGATGATGCTCCAGTTACGCGTGATCTCTCCGGTCACATCCAGTTCAACCCCTCGCGAGCGCGCCTTCCCTACCGCCTCGTCAATGCTGTCGCCGTTGCTTTGCAGCACGCTGTTCACAAGGTTTTTCTTGACGATGTCATACACGGCCAGGTTCACGTTGAGCGCCTGGACCGGGCTGTATTTGACACCGACTTCGTAGCTGCGACCTTCGGTAGGCTTGAAGCTGTTACCTGCATCGTCGGCATCATTCGGCACGAAGGAACGGCTGTAGTTGGCGTAGAGCGCAACGTTCTCGGTCGGCTGATAAACAATCCCGCCAAAGGGCAGAAACTTGTCGCCGTTGGAATCCGCACCCGGTGCGTACGAGCTGCCCAGCCCCTGATCGCTGTATTGATCCCAGTGTTCCTGACGACCACCAAACACCAGAATCCAGCGATCGTTAAGGTGCCAGTTGTCCTTGAAGTACGCCGAGGTGGTGACCAGGTTATTTTCGGCGTTGCTCTGGGCGGCACTGACCGTCGCAGGCTCAGCCAGATTGCCGTAGGTGGGGTTCTGGATGTCGAGGTTGCCGGCGGTGCTACTGGCGTTGCGGTAGGTTTTACCGCGGTATTTATCCAGCGACTCGTTGTCCACCCCAACGACAATCTCATGCCGCTGGCCAAACAATTGCTGATCGCCTATGAAGTCCAGCGCGGTGTAGCGGCTCTCGTAGTCATAGTGCCCGCCGTTGGCAATCCGGCGCAGGGTGTCGCCTTTCAAGGTGCTGGGCTGTGCAATCGCCAGGCTGTAACGATCCTCGGTCCATCCATAGGTCAACCGGCTTCGCCAGTCATCATTGAGCTGGTACTCGAACTTCGCGGTGGTGCTTTGGCTGATGCCGACGGTCTTGGCCCAGCGCTCATCCAGACGGTCGCGGTAACTGATGTCCGCAGGGTGGCCGTTGGCGAATACCGTGCCGCGGTCAAAGGGGCTGGCGTAATCGTTGTAGGTGTAGGCCAGCGAGAAACTGGCGCGGTCGCCGACCCAGGCGATCGATGGCGCAATGAGCGTGTGCTCATCGACACCGTAATTACGCCAGTAGTCCTCGTGGGAGCGCTCGGCAACCAGCCGGTACGCCAAGTTGGTATCGCCGAGCGGCCCGGTGGTGTCCACACCAAAGGTCCCGCCGCCTTCACTGTAACCAGAGCCCGTCAAGGTCGTGCTTTGGGTGAACTGCGGTTGTTTGCTGATCACATTGATCAGCCCGCCCGGCTCCAGCGCGCCATACATGAGCGATGCCGGGCCCTTCAACACTTCCACGTGATCGGTGGTAGCGCCGAGATTGCGGCCAATCGCCGAGCGGACCCCGTCCCGCAAAATGGAGTTGTCGTCGTTGCTGCCAAATCCGCGCTTGATCACGGCATCCTTGGTGCCGCCCAACGTA
This sequence comes from Pseudomonas sp. PS02290, assembly GCF_029960075.1. NCBI lineage: Bacteria > Pseudomonadati > Pseudomonadota > Gammaproteobacteria > Pseudomonadales > Pseudomonadaceae > Pseudomonas > Pseudomonas sp. PS02290. The sequence goes on along the minus strand of NZ_JASCOY010000007.1, from coordinate 43,053 downwards.
TTCGTCTGGGACACACCACTGACAAAGCGCATGGCGTCGTTGAGGTCTTTGACCTTGTAGTCATCCAGGGTTTGCGCAGTGACCGTGTTGACGGTTTGGGCTTCATCCCGATTCTGGGTGGAGGTCTTGCTGGCGGTGCTCCCTTCAGAAACCGTATAGCTTCCCGAGCCGTCAGCCGCATCGCGTGTGGACTGGATGACACTGGGCGCCAACTCGGTGACTGTCTGGGCAGCCATTGCAAAACCAGGTAAGGCAGAACACAGCAGGACTGACGCATGAGTCCGGTTAAAGCGCTTGACCACGAGCTGACTCCATAATTGAAACGAGTGCAAATGCGATTCGTTACTATTACACGGGTTGAGCCTGCATTTACCTCACATGGCGTGTGAAGTTTTTTTTCATTCGCTCGTTGTCATGCCCTTGTACTGCCGTTCACTTCCTCGGCTTCACCCGCGCGGTCGGCTCAGCGATCAGCGGATCGTCTGGCCAATAGTGCTTCGGGTACCGCCCCTTCAGGTCCTTCTTCACCTCGGCATAGGTGCTGCGCCAGAAGTTGGCGAGGTCTTGGGTGACTTGCACCGGGCGGCGTGCAGGGGACAGCAGGTGCAGCTTGACGATCTGCCGGCCGTTGGCAATGCGCGGGGTGTCGGCCAGGCCGAAGAGTTCTTGCAGGCGCACCGCCAGAATGGGCGGGGACTCGCTGTAATCCAGGCGCACCGATGAGCCCGACGGCACGGTCAGGTGCTGCGGCGCCAGCTCGTCGAGCCGCTGGGGCAAGGGCCATGGCAGCAGGTTGTGCAGGATCGATGAGAGGTCCAGATTGCCGAAGTGGCTCAGCCGGGTGACCTTGCCCAGGTACGGCAGCAGCCAGTGCTCCAGCGTCGCCAGCAACCCGTCGTTACTCACATCCGGCCACTGGCTTTCGCTCAGCGTTTGCAGATCCATCTGACGCAACAAACCGATGCGCGCCTGCCACTGGCGCAGCTCGGGCGTCCACGGCAGCAGTTCCAGTCCCTTGCGCCGCACCAGCGCCAGCAGGGCCTGACCTCGTGCGGAATCGTCCAGCCCGGTGAGCGGCTCGCGGCTGATGATCAGTTCACCGGCCTTGCGCTGACGTTCGGCGCGAAACACGCCCTCGCGCTCATCCCAGTCCAGTTGATCGAACTGAGTCACCTGTTCGGCGAGCACTGTGTCGAACAGCTCGGGATCGAACTCGGCGGCGAGATAAATACGCTCTTCGCGCTGGCCCTGGCGGCTGCCCAGATCAGCGACCACCAGCCACGGCTGTTTCATCAACGCGTCTGGCTCGGCGAACAGGGCGGCGCGTCCGTTGGCGAGTCGATACTCCGCTCCGCCGGCACGGCGTTGTTGCGCGACGCGATCGGGATAGGCCAGCGCCAGCAGCGCGCCGAGCCAGCGCGGGTGATCGGGATCGGCGACCGGTTTCCGGACGGTGCCCCTCAGATACCCGCGATATTGCCGCGACAATTGCCGCGCTCGCTGCACGCCGCCCTGTGCGCCTTTCGCCGCGCGTTCTGCGCCGGCCAGCAACGTCAGCCGGCTGTGCAGATCGGCCCCGGCGCCGCGCAGAATGTCCCGTTCACCCAGCAACGCAGCCACGTCGCAGGCCAGCGGGCCTAGACCCAGTTCATGACCGCGCAGCAGCAAATGGGCGATGCGCGGGTGCGCAGGCACCTCTGCCATCGATTGGCCGTGAGCCGTGAGTTTCCAGTCTTCACCCGGCTTGCGCGTCAGAGCGCCCAGTCGGGCCAGCAGGTCCTGCGCCTGGGCATATGCGGCGGCGGGCGGCAGATCCAGCCAGGTCAGTTGCGCCGGTTCGACGCCCCAACGCGCCAATTGCAGTGCCAGACCGGCAAGGTCGGCCTGAAGGATTTCCGCCGCGCCGTAGGCCGCCAATTGATCGTGTTGCGCCTCGGACCACAGTCGGTAACACACGCCCGGCTCAAGTCTCCCTGCCCGGCCCGCCCGCTGAGTCGCGCTGGCACGGGAGATGCGCTGGGTGTCGAGGCGCGTCATGCCGCTGCCGGGATCGAAACGCGGCACCCGCGACAGCCCCGCGTCGATGACCACCCGCACGCCATCGATGGTCAGGCTGGTCTCGGCGATATTGGTCGCCAGCACCACTTTACGTTTGCCCTTGGGCGCGGGTTCGATCGCCGCGCGCTGGGCGCTCAGGTCGAGCTCGCCATGCAGCGGGCACAACAGCACATCGCTGCGATCACCAATGGCATCGGCCAACTGTTGAGTGACCCGACGAATTTCAGCCTGGCCCGGCAGGAATACCAGCACGCTGCCGGACTCGTTGCCCAGCGCGTCGAGCACGGTTTGCACCACCCGCGGCTCGATGAACTCCCCCGGCTGAAACGGCCGCCCCCACTGCATCGACACCGGGAACATGCGCCCTTCGCTGCTGATGACCGGCGCGTCGTTGAGCAAGCTCGACAGACGCGCGCCTTCAAGGGTCGCCGACATCAGCAGAATCTTCAGCGGCTGCTCGTCACGAAACAGCGCACGACCGTTGAGGCTAAGCGCCAAGGCGAGATCAGCGTCGAGGCTCCGCTCATGAAATTCGTCGAAGATCAGCAGCCCGACGCCTTCCAGCGAAGGGTCTTCCTGCAAGCGCCGGGTGAGGATGCCCTCGGTGACCACTTCAATGCGGGTGTTGGGGCCAACCTTGCTGTCCAGACGAATTCGATAACCCACCGTCTCGCCGACGCTCTCCCCCAGCTCGCTCGCCAATCGTTCGGCAGCAGCACGAGCCGCCAGACGCCGGGGCTCAAGCATCAGGATCGTCTGCCCTGCGAGCCACGACTCGTGCAAAAGCGCCAGCGGCACACGGGTGGTCTTGCCCGCGCCCGGCGGCGCTTCGAGCACGGCCTCGTCCCGATCGGCAAGGGCCTGGCGCAGAGCGGGTAGAACAGCGTCGATGGGCAGCGAATTCATGAGAGCTCCAGAAACAGGGCGACGATTATACGGCGAGCCGCTGCGGCTTTGTTCACCCTGCCAACGAACTGTCTTCCCCTACGGATACTCTTATTGATTAGGCATTTGCCTTGTATAGTTGCGACTTCTTATGAGGAGATCCCCATGCGCATTCCATCCCGTTTGATTGGCGGTGTTCTGGTTGCCACGCTGCTGACGCAACTGACCGCGTGCGGCAGTATTTTCTACCCGGATCGTCGTGGCCAGATTCAGGGCAGCGGTCGAATGGACCCCGCCATCGTGATACTCGACGCCATCGGCCTGTTGTTCTACATCATCCCCGGCGTGATCGCGTTCGGCGTGGACTTCGCCACGGGCGCGATCTACCTGCCAAGCGGCAATCAGGCGCAGATCGATCCGCAGAAACTTGAACCGGCGGTGCGCGCTGACGGCACGGTCGACAACCTCAAGCTGCAAGCCATCATTCAAACCGAGCTCGGCCGCACATTGCCGCTGGACGATCCTCGCCTGATCCAGCACAAAGGCAGCGTGCAGCAGCTCGCTGCTCTGGGCCTTGTCCCGTCCGCTTGAGATTCATGATCTAAAGGAAGCGCCATGAGCACCAGCCCCGAACACGCCCGCTTATTGCGTCTGGCAACCCGCGCCTCACTTGCGGTCGCGAGCATTCTGATTGTTGCCAAAGCCGTCGCGTGGTGGCTAAGCGGCTCAGTGAGTCTGCTGGCCGGCCTGACGGACTCGATGCTCGACGGCGCGGCGTCTTTTCTCAATCTGCTGGCGGTGCATTACGCGCTGCGTCCCGCGGACGATGATCATCGCTATGGCCACGGCAAGGCAGAAGCGCTGTCGGGCATGGCCCAGGCGCTTTTTATCGCGGTGAGTGCGTTCTTGATCGGTTTTCAGGCGGTTGACCGCATCCAGCACCCGCAACCCCTCGGCGCCCCCGGGTTAGGTTTGCTGGTGATGGTGTTGTCGATCGGCCTGACGATCGCGTTGCTGATGTTGCAGCACCGTGTGGTGAAGGCCACGGGTTCGGCGGCGATACGCGCGGATTCCCTGCATTACCGCTCTGATCTGCTGCTTAACTTCAGCATCATGCTGGCGCTGGGTCTGGCTTTTTTCGGCTATTCCCAACTGGACGCTTATTTTGGTCTGGCGATCGCGTTCTACATTTTGTGGAGCGCGATTTCCATTGCACGGGAAACGGTGTCGGTGCTGATGGACGCTGAACTGCCTGTGGATGTGAGCGCCAAAATGCTCGAACTGGCAGAAGGCGTGCCCGGCGTACTGGGCGCCCACGACCTGCGCACGCGGATTTCGGGCAATCACTGGTTTGTGCAGTTGCACCTGGAACTGCCGGGCACGCTGACGCTGTCGGTGGCGCACGACCTATGCGAGCAGGTCGAAGCAGCGATTCAGGACGAATTCCCCAAGGCCGAAGTGCTTGTGCACGCGGATCCGCAGGAAGTGGTGGGTCGTGGGGATGGACCGGTTTTGAATTGAGGGCGTCGGTTGTCACACCGCGAATCTGATGTCGCCCAAACCGGCCTCTTCCCGGCTGAAGCCGGTCCTACTATCGGCGTGCGCTTAGTGGGACCGGCTTTAGCCGGGAAAGCGTCGGTTGTTACACCGCAAATCCGATGGTGCTCAAACCGGCCTCTTCCCGGCTGAAGCCGGTCCCATTGACACACCGCGTGCACTTAGTGGGACCGGCTTTAGCCGGGAAAGCGTCGGTTGTTACACCGCAAATCTGATGGTGCTCAAACCGGCCTCTTCCCGGCTGAAGCCGGTCCCATTGACACACCGCGTGCACTTAGTGGGACCGGCTTTAGCCGGGAAGGCGTCGGTTGTCACACCGCAAATCTCATGTCGCCCAAACCGGCCTCTTCCCGGCTAAAGCCGGTCCCATTGACACACCGCGTGCACTTAGTGGGACCGGCTTTAGCCGGGAAGGCGTCGGTTGTCACACCGCAAATCTGATGTCGCCCAAACCGGCCTCTTCCCGGCTGAAGCCGGTCCCACTAGGGCATTCCGAATTCCGGCCTGCGTGCCCGCGCCTTTACTGCTGAATGCTATACCCCCGCCCTGCATAACAACTGGCCATCGCTTGACGGTACACACCGAGCACTTCCGGTGCCGGCTGATACGCTGCGCCTGCCGGGTCGAAATTGCTTTGCTGCACGGCGTAGCGGTAGCAGTCGTAGCGGTCCTGTTCGATTTCCTGTTGCGGCTTGCCTTCAGGCGGGTAGGCGACAACATCGTAGGGATTCGCTGCCTGCTGAACGGGCTGCGGCTGCTGAGGTGAATACACCGGCTCGACGTTCTGCGGAGGCTCGGCGACTACGTATTCCTGGGTGTTCTGCTCGTAGGTGTAATAGGTCCCGGCGGCGACGAAAAACAGCGCGCTGCCGAGCCAGACCTGTTGCGCGTAGTCGGGCAGGTAGCGGACGCGAACGCCCCGTGGAGGCTGGACAACTACATAGCGCGGGCCCTGTGGGCGATACCAGTAACCGCCGGAGTAGAAGTAATCCCCACCGCGGTAAGGCACCCGCGAGTAACCACCCGGCATGCGATCGATCTCGTAACCCGGCCGATAACGCGGGCCCGATCCCCAGCCGTCGCCATGACCACCGGGGCGGCCGGCCTGCCAGTTGCCGTTATCGGGACGACGGTCGCCGTCGCGCCAGCGGTTGTCTCGGGGCTGGTCGCGGTAGAAGCCCTGACGCGGCTCCTGGGTCTGAACCACCGTATCCGGCCGTCCCTGAATGGGCAGACCGCCCTGACGGTCCTGCAATTGACGCTGTTGTTGCTGCTGTTCTTGCTGGCGTCGTTGCTGATCCTGCTGTTGCTGGCGTTGCTGCTGTTGGCGCTGATCGTCACGCTGCTGATTGCGCTCGCGATCCTGCTGCTGGCGCTGCTGATTGGCGCGCTCCTGCTGGTTCTGCTGGATCTGGCGCTGTTGCTGCACCTGTTCCTGCTGGCGCTGCTGTTGTTGCTGATTCTGCTGTTGCTGGCGTTGTTGCTGCTGCTCACGCTGCTGGTTGTCGTTGAAGCCGCGCTGGTTCTCCTGCTGCTGGCGCTGCATCTCGAACCCACGTTGCTGCTGTTGGCGCTGCTGCTGCTCGTTACGCTGCTGTTGCTGCTGTTGATTGTTGTCGTCGGCCAACACCTGAGCACTGATGCTCAAGGCCAAGAGACTGACACCTGCCAAACGCCAGATGCGCGTGTTCATGCTTTCCTCACTACGGCGCGGATACCTATGGGATAGGACTGCGAGTCGGGTACGCCGTTCGCCGCACTCTATCAGCGTGGCGGATGAAACTATAGAAGCGCTCGCTGCGGTGCTGGACAAAAGCCGGGCACAAAAAAAGAGGGCTCGATGGCCCTCTCTGGAATACTTCGTCCTGGCTCGACGCTTGTGGCATCGGCTCACCTCGCATCGTCTTCTGGACAGTGCGTAGCCCGGTGGCCTGATCAACCCTGTCGGGCTGGAGGCCGCGGCTGGCCTGATTCGGCGGGCCGCGCTGGACGCTGTGTCCGGGCAGTGATTCTGGTTAAAAGAATAGGCTTTGGCGGACGACACAGGATTGCGAATATTGCTGGTGAAAACACCACTTGCGCAATAATTCACTTCAGATGAATAATCCTGCGCAATCCATTCAATAAAGGCGCTTATCGTGAGCAAGCTCGACAGATATGACTTGAGTATTTTGGCCGAACTGCAAAAGGACGCGCGCATCTCCAATCAGGAACTGGCCGAACGCATTGGCCTGTCGCCTTCACCCTGCTCGCGCCGCGTCAAACAGCTGGAAGACGACGGTTATATCGTGGGTCAGGTCGCGCTGCTGGACCGCAAGAAGCTGGGCCTTAGCCTGACGGCTTACGTGCTGATCGGCATGGATCGCCACACGCCCGACCGCTTCGAGAATTTCGAGCAGCACATCCGCAACCTGCCGCAGGTGCTGGAATGCAGCCTGGTGACCGGCATCGACGCCGATTACCAACTGAAGGTCGTCGTCCCGGACATGGATCACTATCAGAAATTTCTGCTCGGCCATCTGACCCGCATCGACGGCGTGACCAGCGTGCGCTCCAGCTTCGTGCTCAATCAGGTACTGGCGAGCACCGAACTGCCGCTGGTGCATTTGCGCGGCTGAAGCGCGTCCGCGCAGGTACAGGTTTTTGTGGAAGCGACCGGGGCGCCGATCTACCCTGCTCGCGAAGAGGCCCGTTAAGACGCTGAATAACCGCCGGTAGAGATGACGCCTTCGCGAGCAAGCTCACTCCCACAATGGAACTCAGCAGCATTCGAATTCGGGTCTTGCTGCAGTTCTTCAATCAAAGCTTCGCTGGCACTTCCCGCCACTGCCCCTGATCCAGCCCATCAAGGCTCCAGTCGCCGATCCGCACGCGGACCAGTCGCAACGTCGGCAGGCCGACTGCCGCGGTCATTCTGCGCACCTGGCGGTTTCGGCCTTCCTTGATCACCAGTTCCAGCCAGCTCGTCGGCACGCTTTTGCGAAACCGCACCGGCGGGTTGCGCGGCCAAAGCTCCGGTTCGTCCAGTTGCCGAGCCTGTGCGGGCAGCGTCGGGCCGTCGTTCAATTCGACGCCGTTGCGCAGCTTCTGCAGTTGCTCTTCCGTCGGCTCACCCTCCACCTGCACCCAGTAGGTTTTCGCCAGCTTGTGCTTGGGGTCGGCGATGCGCGCCTGCAATTGGCCGTCGTTGGTCAGCAGCAGCAAGCCCTCGCTGTCGCGGTCCAGGCGCCCGGCCGGGTAGATGCCGGGGATGTCGATGAAATCCTTGAGCGTCGCCCGGCCTTCGCCATCACTGAACTGGGTCAGCACGTCGAAGGGTTTGTTGAACAGAATCAACCGCGGTTCGGCGGGCGGTGCTTTGGCGACACGCCGGGGCGCGCCCGTGCGATCAGGCGAAGGACGGCGGGAATCGGGACGTTGGTGGCGGGGCATGGGAAACCGGTAAAAAAATGACAGAAACAGAAAGAGCCACTTTAGTGGCCCTTTCGTTGAACGCCTAGCGCCTTAACGGAGCCTTATCGGAACGGCGGTTCGTCGAAGCTGCGCAGTTTGCGCGAGTGCAGCGAGTTGAGCTGCGTGCGCATCAGGTCCAGCGCGGCGATGCCGATCTTCAAATGCTGGGTGACCGCCCGCTCGTAAAACGCATTGGCCGAACCCGGCAGCTTGATCTCGCTGTGCAGCGGTTTGTCCGAGACGCAGAGCAAGGTCCCGTAAGGCACCCGCAGGCGATAACCCTGAGCCGCGATGGTGCCGCTTTCCATGTCCACCGCCACGGCGCGGGACAGGTTGATCAGCGGCCGTTCCTGGGCCCAGCGCAGTTCCCAGTTGCGATCGTCGTAGGTCAGGACCGTGCCGGTGCGCAGACGCTTCTTCAGATCGTCGCCACGTTCGCCGGTGACTTGGGCGGCTGATTCCTGCAACGCCAGTTGCACTTCGGCCAGCGCCGGGATCGGAATGTTCGGCGGCAGCACGCGATCAAGAATACCGTCGCGGCGCATGTAGGCGTGGGCGAGCACGTAGTCGCCGATGGTCTGCGACTGACGCAGGCCGCCGCAGTGGCCGATCATCAACCAGCAATGGGGACGCAATACCGCGAGGTGGTCGGTGATGTTCTTGGCGTTGGACGGGCCGACGCCAATGTTGACCAATGTCACGCCATGGCCGTCTTCGGCGATCAGGTGATACGCAGGCATCTGGTAACGGTGCCAGACCACACCGGAGACGATGGCCTGGGCTTCGCCGTAATCCATGCTCTTGTCGACGACGACGTTGCCCGGCAGGACCATCTTCACGAAGCGCGGGTCGTCGCGCAGTTTTTCCAGGCCATGCACGATGAACTGGTCGACGTAGCGGTGGTAGTTGGTCAGCAGGATCCACGGCTGAACATGGCGCCAGTCGCTGCCGGTGTAATGCACCAGACGGCGCAGCGAGAAATCCACACGGGCGGCGTCGAACAACGCGAGCGGCAGCGGATCGGTGTTGGCCCAGTCGTACAGACCGTCAGCGATGCCATCGGTGGCCGCCGACAAATCCGTGCTCGGGAAAACGCGGGCCAGGGTCGCAGCGGTGACGCCGGTACCGGCCAGCTCATCGCCCTGCTCGACAACGTACGGGTAAGGGATGTTCTGCTCGCTGACGCCCACTTCCACCGTCACGGTGAAGTCGTTCATCAACGGCACAAGTTGTTCGAGCAGGTATTTGCGGAACGCCGCCGGGTGGGTGACGGTGACACTGTAAGTCCCCGGCAACTGAACCTTGGCGTAGGCGCGGGTGGTCAGCGGCACTTCGCCCTGGCAGTGGTAGGTCAGGCGCAGCTCGGGGTAGCGAAACGTCAGACGCTCGGCGGCAGTAGGTTCGACGCGGTCTTTCAGGTAGCGCTTGAGCGCCTGGCTCAAGGCGGTGGTTGCCCGTGCGTGCAGCTCAGCGAGCCGGTCAACGGCGTGTTCGGCAGTTTCTACGACAATGAAAGCTTCGGTCACGATGCATATCCTTCTTATCTTGCAAGCGCATATCTTGCCTGCAACAGATGACGAAGGCACGATTTGCCTGCGGCCGACGCGGCAATGGACGCGTTATACCTGCGGCGATGACCGCGCGACCAGCGCCTGAACATCCACCCCGCGCGGCAAGGCGCCGTAGACACGCCCCGGCCGTTCCAGGCGCCCGGCAATAAACCCGTCGCTGACCACTGTATTGCCCGCTTCCAGCAGCAGTTTTGCCTGCAGCGCCACGGCGATGTCTTCGGTCAGTTGACGGGCGCGGTACTGGATGTCGCTGGTGTCCTGAAACGCCTCCTTCAAGCCATGAATATGCGCGGCCAGTCGCCTGTCGCCATGACCGTCGCCCAGCTCATCGAACAGCGCATCCAGCACGCCGGGCTCTTTGGACAGCGCGCGCAGGACGTCCAGGCACTGCACGTTGCCGGAACCTTCCCACGTCGAATTGACTGGCGCCTCACGGTAAAGGCGCGACAGGATGCTGTCCTCGACATAGCCTGCACCGCCCATGCATTCCGCCGCTTCGTTGATCATTGCCGGCGCGCGCTTGCAGATCCAGTACTTGCCCACCGCCGTTACGAGTCGTGCGAAACGGGCTTCGTGACCGTCATCCAGACGCTCCAGCGAGCGTCCCATGCGCAAGGTCAGTGCGAGGGCCGCTTCGCTTTCCAGCGCCAGATCGGCGAGCACGTTTTGCATCAGCGGCTGCTCGCTCAGCACACGACCGCTGACGCTGCGGTGGGCGCAATGGTGCGCGGCCTGGGTCAGGGCCTGACGCATCAGCGCGCTGGAACCGGTCATGCAATCAAAGCGCGTCATCGCCACCATTTCGATGATGGTCGGCACGCCGCGCCCCTCCTCGCCCACCATCCAGGCCAGGGCGCCACGGAATTCCACTTCGCTGGAGGCGTTGGACCAGTTGCCGAGTTTGTTCTTCAGCCGCTGTATGTAGAACGCGTTGCGGGTGTCGTCCGGGCGATGGCGCGGCAGCAGGAAACAGGTCAGGCCCTTGTCGGTCTGCGCCAGGGTGAGAAAGGCGTCGCACATGGGCGCCGAACAAAACCATTTGTGCCCGACCAGTTCATAGGCCTGACCGGGCCCGGGCTGGCCGACCGGATAGGCCCGGGTGGTGTTGGCGCGCACGTCGGTGCCACCCTGCTTCTCAGTCATCGCCATGCCGATAGTCACCCCGGCCTTGTGGGCGATGCCGACGTTGCGCGGGTCGTAGTGGGTGGCGAGGATCTTCGGCAGCCAGGTCTCGGCCAGGTCCGGTTGAAGACGCAGGGCCGGCACGCTGGCGAAGGTCATCGTCAGCGGACACCCGCTGCCTGCCTCGGCCTGGGTGTGCAGATAGCTCATCGCCGCGCGGGCCACGTGGGCGCCTTCTCGGGGATCGGTCCACGGCAGCGACGGGATGCCGTGTTCGACCGCCGTCTGCATCAGTTGGTGATACGCAGGATGAAACTCCACCAGATCGATGCGATGGCCGTAGCGATCATGGCTGGCGAACACCGGTTTGTTCTGATTGGCGAGGAAACCCGCTTCCATCAACGGGCCGCCGGCCAGTGCGCCATAGGCATCGATTCGGTCCCGTGCCCAACCCGCGCCGAAGCGCTGCGACCACTCTTGCAGCGGCAGGTCGATGCGGTACAAGTTGGTGCCGTCCAGAGAAGGCGGCTGATTGGTGACCTCGTGGGTCTCGGCGAACTGATGCAGGTTGATGCGCTGGTCCATGAGGCGACTCCGGTCCGGGCAGCACGCGGCGGTCGTGCAGATGACCTAGTGAATCACGCACCCCGCCCCGGCGACAGCGCCATAAAAGACGAAATCACGGCGGTTTTGCCTTGTCGATGGCTGGCATCAGAGTTGATGCACATCCCGCGGGATGCACGGCCCATGTAGGAGTGACCGGGGTGGCGCTCCTACACCATTTGCGTTGCGATCTGCACATCCAGGCTCAAGCGGAACTGGCTGCCATTGCCCGGCTCGGATTGATGGCTCAGGCGCCCGCCCTGCAATTCAATCAACTGTCGGCAAATCGCCAGACCGATGCCTAGCCCGCCGTATTCCCGCGTCGTCGAGCCATCCACCTGGAAGAAGTTGGCGTACAGCGTCTCCTCATCCAGACGGCTGAAGCCGATGCCGGTGTCGATGACGTCGATCACCAGCCGCACGTGCTCGGCGTCTGGGCGCTGGCCATTGACGCGGATTCTGATCGAACCGGTCTTGGTGAACTTGATCGCATTGTCCAGCAGGCACTCCAGGCACTGGCGTAACTTGACGCCGTCACCGTGCAGGCTGTCCGGCAGCGTCTCGTCCAGTTCCACACTGAGTGCCAGCGCCTTGCTGCGGGCCAGCGGTTCGAAGCCACTGCGCAGCTGAAACAGCACATGACGCAGGCTAAATGGCTCGTTGCGCACGGTGATGCGGCCTGCTTGCAGTTCAGTCAGCGTGAGAATGCCGTTGACGATACCCATCATGTTTTGCGCCGAGTCTGCGGCGGTCTGGCGATACAGCTCGATCTCGCTGTCGGCCACGTCCATCTGCATCAACTCCAGCGAACCGATCACGCCGTTCATGGGGGTGCGCAGTTCATGGGTCAGCGTGGCGAGAAACTCGTCCTTCAACCGGTTGCTCACGGCCAATTGCTGATTGAGGGCTTCGAGCCCCTGCTGCGACTCCGCCATGATCTGCGCCTCGCGCTCACGCATGGCATTGATGCGGTCGGCCAGCGCCAGCGAAAGCAGCGCCACCTCGATCACCGAGCCGATCTGGCTGGCGTACATGGTCCAGAAATCGTTGGGCAGATGCCCGAGGAGCATGGTCGCGTTGACCACTCCGCCGATCAGGAACGCCGACCAGCCGATAATGAAATACCGCGCGACCCGCCGCCCCTTGAACCACGCCGCCAGCCCGATCAGCAGCACCACCGGCGTGAACAGCAAGACCAGCCCGGTCACCAGGCGCAGGGCAACGCCGTAATCCATGCTCAACGCGAGGGCCATGATCACCGCCGAGCAGACCATCATCACCAGCAACGGCACATCCAGCCAGCGACCGAGGCTCGGCGTCTGCAGGAATTTACGGGTGAACTGGCTGGCAAACAGGATCGCGGCAGCAATCAGGAAAGTGGTCGAGGTATTGGCCCACCACGGGTTGTCGGGCCAGAAATACTCGATCGCCGCGCCGTTGACCGACACCTGATACAGCCCGAAGAAGGTGATGTAGAGGATGTAATGCAGGTAAGCGGTGTCGCGCACGCTCAGGTAGATGAACAGGTTGTAGACCAGCATCACCGCCAGCACGCCGTAAATCATGCCGAGGATGTACAGGCGCGACGGCTGCTCTTCTATATACGCGTGGCTGGCCCACAGATTGAGCGGCGCCTGCACCGAGCCGTGACTGGCGACGCGCAGGTAAACGGTCTTGGTCTCGTGGGCGTTCAGGTTGAGATCGAATACGTAGTTGTTCTGCTTAATCTGCCGGCTGGCAAATGGCAGCATGTCGCCGTTGCCGAGGTACAGATCGACGTGATCCATCGGCGGGTAGGCGAGTTCGAGCAACCAGTCGGCGGACGCCTGCGGGTTGGCGGGACGATAGGTCAGACGCACCTTTAGCCAGAACGCCGAGCGCGAGTAGCCGGCGTTAAGCGACTGACCAACAAGGGGGCGGAAGCGCGCGGCGCCCTCGGGGGACGAGACTTGCTGGATGGTCGCATCGCCGGTGGGGTCTTCGAACACCTGGGTGTCGCGCCCCAATGCAAGGGTGCGGGTGTTTTCATCGAAGTCCACGGCGCTGGCGAACATCGGAAACAGGCAGAACAGCGCAATCAGCACTAGGCGCATGGGTCACCGCCTTGGCACTGATGACGGGCGCGAGCCGTCGTGAAGTCGTGGAACGGCTTCGCAATTCTGCGAGCGACCGCTGTATGGGTCGAAAGGGTCAGCGGGCAACGCACTTGCATTTACTCTTTTGGCGGAACAGATGAAGCGCCACAGGATAGCGATTGATAGCTCGATGACACCATCTAAATCTGTGCATTGGGTGAGACGGGTTCGTTCACATGCAGGAGTGGCTTTGGCCAGATTGCCAAGCAGTACAGGCTGATCGCAATTCATCTGGTGGGACCGGCTTTAGCCGGGAAGACGTCAGGCGTCTCGCTGCAAAATGAGGGATGTTCGCACTGGCCCCTTCCCGGCTGAAGCCGGTCCCACTGGCAAAAAGTTTAGTGGTAAGCTCGCGCACCATGAATATCTATAGCTCCCGCCCTGTTGTCCTCTGTCTCTCCGGTCACGACCCCAGTGGCGGCGCCGGTTTGCAGGCGGATATCGAAGCCCTGCTTGCTCAGGGTTGCCACGCCGCTCCCGCTGTCACCGCCCTGACCGTTCAGGACACCGTGAACGTCACTGACTTTCGCGTGCTGGACCGCGAGTGGGTGCTGGCGCAAGCCAATGCCGTGCTCAACGATTCCACCGTCGCGGCAGTGAAGCTGGGGATGTTGGGTTCGCTGGAGATGGTCGACACCGTCGTTGAACTGCTGGCAGCGCATCCGCATCTGCCCATGGTCTGCGATCCGGTGTTGCGTGCCGGTGGCGGCGGTCGGCTGGGCAAGGACGAAGTGGGTTACGCCATGCGCGAGCGTCTGTTGCCACTCGCCACCATCGCCACGCCAAACCTGCCGGAAGCGCGCATCCTCGCCGAACTGCCTGAAGGCACCGCCGATGAATGTGCCGAAAAGCTGCTGCCGTTCTGCGAGCACTTGCTGATCACCGGCGGTCATGGCGATGAGCACGAAGTTCACAACCGTCTGTACATCCGCGGCGGTCAGTCACGCACTTTCACCTGTCAGCGTTTGCCGGGCAGCTATCACGGCTCCGGCTGCACACTGGCCAGCGCCCTGGCGGGAAGACTGGCCCAAGGTCAGGACCTGATCGGCGCTGTGCAAATGGCGCTGGACTACACTTGGCGCACGCTGCGCGATGCCGAACAGCTGGGCCGGGGACAATTCGTTCCGCGCCGCCTGCCGCTGGATTTCTGCTCGTAACGCCACGAAAAAGAGGCACCCTGATGAGACTACGTGGCTTGTATGCCGTGACCGACAGCCAGCTGTTGGCCGGCAAATTCCTGTCTTACGTCGAAGCCGCCCTCGATGGCGGCGTGACCCTGCTGCAATACCGCGACAAATCCGGCGACGAGACCCGCCGCCTGCGCGAAGCCTCGGCGCTGCTCAAGCTGTGCGAGCGCTACAAGACCCGCCTGATCATCAACGACGACGCCGAAGTGGCCGCGCGCCTGGGCGTCGGCGTGCACCTTGGGCAAACCGACGGCTCGCTGCCGGACGCCCGCGCCCTGCTCGGTCACAAAGCCATTGTCGGCGCGACCTGCCACGCACAGCTGGAACTGGCCGACAAGGCCAAGACCGACGGCGCCTCGTATGTCGCCTTCGGACGCTTCTTCAATTCCCAGACCAAACCCGGCGCACCGACCTGCAGCCTCGACCTGCTCAGCCAGGCACGCAAACGCATCAAGCTGCCCATTGCGGTGATCGGCGGCATCACCCTGGAAAACGCCGCGCCTCTGGTGGCCCACGGCGCCGATCTGCTGGCCGTCGTGCACGGGCTGTTCGGCGCTGAAACCACTCAGGAAGTTACGCGCCGCGCCCGGGCTTTCAACGATTTGTTCAAACCCGCCTGATTCTGCATCAGGCCGGTTACGCACTCATTCATTCCCGATTCAAACAGAGACCTCATCATGTCCCGTTCTGAAACCCTGTTCGCCAACGCCCAGAAACACATCCCCGGCGGCGTCAATTCACCGGTCCGCGCGTTCAAAAGCGTGGGTGGCACGCCGCTGTTCTTCAAACACGCGGTCGGCGCCTACGTCACCGACGAAGACGACAAGTGTTACGTCGATTACGTCGGCTCGTGGGGCCCGATGATTCTGGGCCACAGTCATCCGGACGTGCTGGATGCCGTGCGCAAGCAGCTGGAACACGGGCTGTCGTACGGCGCACCGACCGCGATGGAAACCGAGATGGCCGATCTGGTCTGCTCGATTGTGCCGTCGATGGAAATGGTGCGCATGGTCAGTTCCGGCACTGAGGCGACCATGAGCGCGATCCGTCTGGCGCGCGGTTTCACTGGCCGGGACAGCATCATCAAGTTCGAAGGCTGCTACCACGGCCACTCCGACAGCCTGCTGGTGAAAGCCGGTTCCGGCGCACTGACCCTGGGCGTGCCGAGTTCGCCCGGCGTACCGGCGGCCTTCGCCAAGCACACGCTGACCCTGCCGTTCAACGACATCGACGCGGTCAGAACGATGCTCGCTGACGTCGGCCAGGAAGTGGCGTGCATCATCGTCGAGCCGGTGGCGGGCAACATGAACTGCGTGCCGCCTGCGCCGGGTTTCCTGCAAGGCCTGCGCGAGGCCTGCGACGAGCACGGCGTGGTGCTGATTTTCGACGAAGTGATGACCGGTTTCCGCGTCGCCCTCGGTGGGGCGCAGGCGTACTACGGCGTGAAACCGGACCTGAGCACGTTCGGCAAGATCATCGGCGGTGGCATGCCGGTCGGCTGTTTCGGCGGCAAGCGCGAAATCATGTCGCACATCGCGCCGCTGGGCCCGGTGTATCAGGCCGGCACGCTGTCGGGTAACCCGCTGGCGATGGCGGCGGGTCTGACCACCCTGCGCCTGATCAGCCGCCCGGGTTTCCACGATGAGTTGAGTGCGTTCACCACGCGCCTGCTGGAAGGCCTGCAACAGCGCGCCGACGCCGCCGGCATCCCGTTCGTGACCACCCAGGCGGGCGGCATGTTCGGCCTGTACTTCAGCGACGCCAAAGAAATCGTCACTTTCCAGGACGTAATGACCAGCGACGCCAATCGCTTCAAGCAATTCTTCCACCTGATGCTGGAAGGCGGCGTGTACCTGGCGCCAAGCGCGTTCGAAGCCGGCTTTACCTCGATCGCCCACGGCGACGCAGAGTTGCAGCAGACGCTGGATGCGGCAGAAAAGGCGTTCGCCCAACTGAAATAACGGGTAGACCGGGCGCAACGGATTCCGCCCGCGTCTCTACAGCCTGCTCAACCTCCCTGAATTCAGGCCAATCAAGCCCGCGCAGCAGAAAATCAGTAAAGACTTTGTAAGGTTGCCCTCGCTTATTTCATAATGCGCAGCCAGCACGTTTCGCTGGACGGGCATGCCCGCACCTTTTTCAGAGGTAAGTCGACTTCCATGAATCGCACCGGCCGCACCCTTGCATTGGGCTGCCTGTTGCTTCTTCATCCCCTGCTGGCTAATGCAGGTGGCAACTCGTTGTTGATCCCGGCGGTGGGTCGTTGCACCCTCAATACCCAGCCAGACAACCTGCCAGCAGCGTTGTCCGCTTGTCAGCAGGCGGCTCAGGATGGGGATGCGCAGGCGCAATACGAGTTGGGGGAGTTCTACTACGAGGGCAAAAGTGCGCCACGTGACTTGACCCAGGCACTCAATTACTTCGAAAAAGCTTCGTTGCAGGGGCACGCCCAGGCGCAGTACCAACTGGGCTTGATGTTCTTTCGTGGCGAAGGGGTGCAGGCCAACAACATTCAGGCGTATATCGTGCTGAAGATGGCGGCGGTCAACGGTTCGGAAGATGCGCTGGATCAGGCGGACGAAGTGTCCGCACAGATGAAGCGGGAAGATCTCGACGTGGCCACCCAAGTGCTCGGGCAGATCTTCCGCAAATACCTGCTGGAGCTGCAGACCGCTGAAGGACGCACGCCGTTTGCGCCCTTCCCTGCCGACAGCGACAAGCCTTGATCTGAATTACTTGTCCGGCATGGGCATCGGAAACGGCATGACGTTGCCGGTGTGACGTGCCTCGGTGATCTTCGCTGTGCCCATCCGCTCCACTTCATCGATCCGCACGATCGAGTGCATCGGCACGAAGCTGCGCACTACGCCATCGAACTGCGCCTTGAGCTTCTCTTCGCTGGGGTCGACCACGACGGTGGTGCGCTCGCCGAAGACGAACTCTTCCACTTCCAGAAAACCCCACAGATCACTCTGATAGATCTGTTTGGCGTACATCTCGAACACCTGTCCCTGGTTGAGAAAAATCACCTTGTAGATTGGAGCTTCGCGTTTGGTCATAACAGGCAGGCAGTGATCAGCGTTTTGAAAAGGGCGCGAACTATAGCATGCCGCTGGTTAGACGACGCTAGGAAGCCGGGGCTCGCATCCCTATAATGCGCGGTTCTTTGAATCACCTGATGAACCCCCGCATGGCCAAGAAGCTTTACATCGAAACCCACGGCTGCCAGATGAACGAGTACGACAGCTCGCGCATGGTCGATCTGCTGGGCGAACATCAAGCACTGGAAGTCACCGCACGGGCGGAAGACGCTGACGTCATCCTGCTCAACACCTGCTCGATTCGCGAGCGGGCGCAGGATCGGGTGTACTCCCAGCTTGGCCGCTGGCGCGAATTGAAGCTGGCAAACCCGGAAATGGTCATCGCCGTCGGTGGCTGCGTGGCGAGTCAGGAAGGCGCGGCCATCCGCGATCGTGCGCCGTACGTCGACGTGGTGTTCGGCCCGCAGACCCTGCACCGTCTGCCGGAAATGATCGACGCGGCGCGCATCACCCGCCTGCCCCAGGTAGACGTCTCGTTCCCTGAAATCGAAAAATTCGATCACCTGCCCGAGCCCCGTGTCGATGGCCCTAGCGCTTACGTGTCGGTGATGGAAGGCTGCAGCAAGTACTGCACGTTCTGCGTGGTGCCTTACACCCGTGGCGAAGAAGTCAGCCGGCCGTTCGACGACGTCATCAACGAGGTGCTTCATCTGGCCGAGAACGGCGTGCGTGAAGTGACCCTGCTGGGCCAGAACGTCAACGGTTATCGCGGCACCACCCACGACGGTCGCCTCGCTGACCTGGCCGAACTGATCCGCGTGGTCGCCGCCATCGACGGCATCGACCGCATTCGCTACACCACTTCGCACCCGCTGGAGTTCTCCGACAGCCTGATTCAGGCCCACGCCGAAGTCCCGGAACTGGTGAAGCATCTGCACCTGCCCGTGCAATCAGGTTCCGACCGGATTCTCGCGGCCATGAAACGCAATCACACGGTGCTCGAATACAAGTCACGCCTGCGCAAGCTGCGCGCGGCGGTACCGGACATCTGCATCAGCTCCGACTTCATCGTCGGCTTCCCGGGCGAAACCGAGAAGGATCACCTGCAAACCATGAAGCTGGTGGAAGACGTCGGCATGGATTTCTCCTACTCCTTCGTCTACAGCGCACGTCCCGGCACACCCGCGGCCGATTTGCCCGACGACACGTCGGAAGAGGTGAAGAAGGAGCGCCTCAAGCAGCTGCAGGACCTGATCAACCGCCAGGGCCTGGACATCAGCCGCAAGATGGCCGGCACCGTGCAGCGCATTTTGGTCACCGACTATTCGAAGAAGGACCCCGGCGAACTGCAGGGCCGTACCGAGAACAACCGGATCGTCAATTTCCGCTGCGACAACCCCCGGCTGATCGGCCAGTTCGCCGATGTCTATATCGACAGCGCCCAACCCCACTCGCTGCGCGGGTCGTTGTTGCAATAAGCCAAAGCGCCCCAATCTAATCGCCACGCATGATGTTTATGCGCAGGCCCTCGCGCTGAATCTGCTGTCGGACAGCCGCCATACGTCGGCTGCACCCGCGCACGATTCAGCTCGCAGGCCCGGCGGGCTGTCTGTTATCGGCTGCCCCGCCGGGCGTCTGCGCAGCTCATTTATCCATTCGTGAGTGAACCCTTCCTGACACTGCCTGCAGGGGTTATCCTTCACGTCACTTCACATTGCCGTCGGGCGGCCCAAAACCACTTTGAACGCACCTATCGAACCACATCGCTTCAGCCTCGAACCTATCGAGGCTCACCGCTTCGCCAATCTGTGCGGGCAATTCGACGAGCATTTGCGCTTGATCGAACAGCGCCTGGACATCGAGATCCGCAATCGCGGAGGCCAGTTCGAGATGATCGGCGAGCGCAAACAAACCACCTCGGCAGAAAACCTGCTGCGCCGGCTGTATCGGGAAACGAAAGCGACCGAACTGTCACCGGACATGGTTCATCTGTTCCTGCAGGAATCCGGCGTTGAAGAGCTGGATAACCACCCTGCTGCCGAAGTCGGCGTCGCTCTGCGTACCAAGAAAGGCATGATTCGCCCCCGTGGCTTGAATCAGCAGCGGTACGTGAAGGAAATCCTCGCCAACGACATCAACTTCGGCATCGGTCCGGCCGGTACCGGCAAGACTTATCTGGCCGTGGCCGCTGCGGTTGATGCCCTTGAGCGCGAGACCATCCGTCGCATCCTGCTGGTGCGTCCTGCCGTAGAAGCGGGCGAAAAGCTCGGCTTTCTGCCCGGCGACCTGTCCCAGAAAATCGACCCGTACCTGCGCCCGCTGTATGACGCGCTGTACGAGATGCTCGGCTTCGAATACGTCGCCAAGTTGATCGAGAAGCAGGTGATCGAAGTCGCGCCGTTGGCGTACATGCGCGGTCGCACCCTTAATAACAGCTTCATCATTCTCGACGAGAGTCAGAACACCACCGTCGAGCAGATGAAAATGTTCCTGACCCGTATCGGCTTCGGCTCCACCGCCGTGATCACCGGTGACGTCACCCAGATCGACTTGCCCAAGGGCACTAAATCCGGTCTGAACCACGTTATCGACGTGCTCAAGGACGTGCCGGGCATCAGCTTCACCCACTTCAAGCCCAAGGACGTCGTGCGCCATCCGTTGGTGCAGCGCATCGTCGAAGCCTACGAGCGCTACGAGGAACGCAACGACAATCCAGCCGCTCCCCAGGGTTCACGGGACACTCGCCGCGATGCTTGAGCTGGATCTGCAACGTGCGAGTCAGGCCAGCGCCCCGAGCGAAGCCCAGTTCCGCCTCTGGTGTGAAATGGGCCTGCGCCAGCGTTCGGCTGACTCGGAACTGACCATTCGCCTCGTCGACGAAGTCGAAGGCCGAGAACTGAACAACACCTGGCGGCACAAGGATTACGCCACCAACGTGTTGTCATTTCCCGCCGACGTCCCCGACGAGATGCTGGACATCCCGCTGCTGGGCGATCTGGTCATCTGCGTGCCGGTCGTCACCCGTGAAGCCGCTGAACAGGGCAAGTCATCGGACGCTCATTGGGCGCATCTGGTGATTCATGGCTGTCTGCATCTGTTGGGCTACGATCACATCGATGACGACGAAGCCGAAGAGATGGAAGCGCTGGAACGGGAGTTGCTTGCAGAGCTTGGCTATCCGGATCCCTACGCCGACGACGAATCCGTCGACAGTCCGCATTCCGACACACCCCATTTAGAAACATCAGCCAAGGACCACGAGTAAGGGCTATGAGCGAAGACCGATCGAGCAACGGGCAAAAGTCATGGTTGGGCAAACTGACCCAGGCATTTGCCCATGAGCCGAAAAACCGCCAGGAGCTATTGGAGCTGCTGCGCGAAGCCCATCAGAACAAGCTGCTGGACAGTGAAGCGCTGGCCATCGTCGAAGGCGCCATTCAGGTCGCTGACCTGCAGGTCCGCGACATCATGGTGCCGCGTTCGCAGATGATCAGCATCAAGGCCAGCCAGACCCCACGCGAGTTTCTGCCTGCCGTGATCGATTCGGCGCACTCGCGCTACCCGGTCATCGGTGAAAGCCACGATGACGTGCTGGGCGTGTTGCTCGCCAAGGACCTGCTGCCGCTGATTCTCAAGGAAGACGGTGGCAGCGGCGACGTGAAAAGCCTGCTGCGCCCGGCGACCTTCGTCCCTGAATCCAAGCGTCTGAACGTGCTGCTGCGGGAATTCCGCGCCAACCACAATCACATGGCCATCGTCATCGACGAATACGGCGGCGTGGCGGGTTTGGTGACCATCGAAGACGTGCTCGAACAAATCGTCGGCGACATCGAAGACGAGCATGACGTCGAGGAAGACAGCTACATCAAGCCGCTGCCCAGTGGCGACTTCCTGGTCAAGGCGCTGACCCCGATCGAGAGCTTCAACGAGTTCTTCGACAGCGGGTTCTCCGATGACGAATTCGACACCGTCGGCGGTCTGGTGATGAATGCGTTCGGGCATCTGCCCAAGCGTAATGAAATCACCGAAATCGGCGCGTACCGTTTCCGCATCCTGAATGCCGACAGCCGTCGTATTCACTTGCTGCGCCTGAGCCCGATCAACCGCACGTGATGCCCTACCCGCTTTAAGGAATGTAAATGCGCTGGATCACCCGCCCCGGCTGGCCCGGTAACCTGCTGGCCATGGTGGCCGGCGCGTTGATTACCCTGGCTCTGGCACCCTTCGATATCTGGCCACTGGCGATTGTCGCGCTGGTGGTTTTCTATCTCGGTCTGCGCGACCTCACACCTCGTCAGGCCCTCTGGCGCGGTTGGTCCTACGGATTTGGCCTGTTCGGCGGCGGCACCAGCTGGATTTACGTCAGCATCCACACCTATGGCGAGGCGCCGGTCTGGCTGGCGGCCTTCCTGATGGTGCTGTTTTGCGCGGCGGTGGCGTTTTTCTTCGCCCTGCCGGCGTGGATCTGGGCCCGCTGGATCCGCCGTAACGAAGCCCCGCTTGCAGATTCACTGGCCTTTGCCGCCTTGTGGTTCGGCCAGGAAATGTTTCGCGGCTGGTTCCTCACGGGTTTCCCCTGGCTCTATTCCGGCTACAGCCAATTGGACGGCCCCCTTAAAGGGCTCGCGCCATTGGGCGGCATGTGGCTGATCTCCTTTGTGCTCGCGCTGACTGCAGCGCTGCTGTGCAATCTGCCCCGTTTGCGGACGCGCGCCCCGAAGTTGGCGGCTGGCATTGTGTTGCTGCTGGCGCCGTGGATTGCCGGGCTGGCGCTGAAGCATCACGCCTGGACCGAGCCTTCGGGCAAGCCGCTCACCGTTGCGGCCATGCAGGGCAACGTCGAGCAGAGCATGAAGTGGGACCCGGCGGCGCTCAACGCGCAACTCGCGCTGTACCGCGACATAACCTTCACCTCGAAGAAAGCTGACCTGATCATCTGGCCGGAAACCGCCGTGCCGGTGCTTAAAGAGTCTGTCGAAGGTTATCTGTCGGTAATGGGCAAGTTTGCGGCCGAGCGCGATTCGGCGTTGATCACCGGGGTACCGCTGCGTGAGAAAGGCACCCATGGGGAATATCGTTACTACAACGCCATTACCGTAACGGGCGAAGGCGACGGCACTTACCTGAAGCAGAAGCTGGTGCCGTTTGGTGAGTACGTGCCATTGCAGGACCTGCTGCGTGGGCTGATTACATTCTTCAACCTGCCAATGTCTGACTTCGCGCGCGGCCCGTCCGGGCAAGCGCTGTTGCAGGCCAAGGGTTATGAGATCGCGCCGTTCATTTGTTACGAAGTGGTGTACCCGGAGTTCGCCGCCGGGCTCTCGGCGCAAAGCGATCTGCTGCTGACGGTGAGCAACGACACGTGGTTCGGCACCTCGATCGGCCCGCTGCAGCATTTGCAGATGGCGCAGATGCGCGCACTGGAAGCCGGGCGCTGGATGATCCGCGCCACCAACAACGGCGTCAGCGCGCTGATCAACCCGTTCGGCGAAATAACCACCACCGTGCCGCAGTTCGAGCGCGCCGTGATGTACGGCGAAGTCACCCCGATGCAAAACCTCACGCCCTACCTGCACTGGCGCTCATGGCCGCTGATCGTGCTGTCGCTGCTGCTGATCGGCTGGGCGTTCTTTGCAGGCAGGATGGCGAAGGCGGTGTGAGCCCGTTGCCGGCTCTCTGCGGTAGAGGTCCCGGCGTCCTGACACAGCGCCGTCGTACAGCGAACGCAACCTTGTGGGAGTGAGCTTGCTCACGAAGACGGCACATCAGCCGCCGAAGATCTAGCGGCTGCCCCGGCCTCTTCGCGAGCAAGCTCGCTCCCACATGAACAGTGCCTATCGCACCACCGTGGGTCCTCCACGACGCCAAGGCAATTCTGTCACCGGTAAAACAAGCGATAGCCTACCAGTCCCGCTGCTTCATTGATCAGTTGCCCGTTCTGCCACACCGCCCTCGCCTCCGGCGTCCAGCCGCCGAACGGGCGGGCGTTGTCAACGCTCAGAAATCCGACCGGAGCCGGAACCACGTCAAATCCGGCCTTCTCGAAACTCCACACCGAACGCGGCATGTGCCAGGCCTGGGTGACCACGACCACGCGCTTGATGCCCTGGGGCAACAAGATCGCGGCGGTCATGTTGGCGTTTTCCCATGTCGTGCGGCTTTCGCCTTCCTGCCAACGGACATTCACGCGGAAGTCGTCGCGCAGGGAGTCAGCCATGATCGCCGCCTCGCTCGGTGGCTCGCCGTAATGCAGCCCGCCCGTGGTGAGGATCGGCAAACCGGACGCTTTCGACAGACGCGCGGCGTATCGCATGCGCTCCAGCGCCACGCCCGTTGGGATATCAGTGCCCCAGCTCGGGTCATTGCGTTCGCGGCCTGACCCCAAAATCACAATGGCATCGGCGCGCTGGGCCAATGTTGCCCACTCGCTACGCGGCAGCGGCGGAATGCTCTCGATGCCTTTCGCCGACCACTCCACCACAATGGGCAGACTCATTGCGGTCATGCCGCCAACGCCGATGAAAAACAGCACCCGCGCCAACACCGGCCGGCGATTTTTCAACCACCAGGCGAGCGCCAACAACAGCAGGAAAAGGCCCGGAGGCAGTAGCAGGTTTTTGATGAAATAACGAACGGGCATCGGGCATCTCCAAAGATGCCCGAAGCCTAGAAGCAATGACGCTAAGCAGCAATGCTCGATTGGCCGGGGTCAGCCCCCCGCAGAAGTTAACGCTTGAAATGTTTGGTGGAACTGTAGCGACTCAACTTTGCCGACACCTTGGCTCGGCGCTGATCCTTGAGCCAGATGACATTGGCTTGAGGATGCGGCGCTCGCATCGACTGGGAAGGCTCCCGTGAGGTGCTGGAACTTCCCCTCGTGATGATCGAAGAATCTTCTTTGATAACGACTTCGGTCCTGCCCAGATAAGCCTCGATCAACTGAAACTCGGCGTGACTCAATCCACGCAACTCAAGCTCGGCGGGGGATTCGTTTCGAAGCCGCACCGCCGTTTTTGCTGTGTCCAGAGCCAGACCCAGACGATCGATCAAACGGTCATACACATCAGGTTGCTCTACTTCATGCTGCAGCTCTGCCATCCGCTCACCTCACTGAAGATAAACATTTACCCCCGTCAGTGAGCTTAGCGCCACTGCAAAAACCGGCGCGGTGCCGCGACCAACGGCGGATGCCGCAGATGGCGAGTCTTGAGCACGCAATCAGGGTTTCCCTCGGCTTGGTAGCCTCATGTATGCTACGGCGCTTCCTGTAAATCCACTTCCGCCCAACCGGGCATGGATGCATCGCAATGCGGACGGCCTCGTCTGGCATGCGAAGGCTTCCTGATCCGGTCACGCCGAGAAGCGGTCAAGGGTCACTCATTTCAGCCAAAAGTAGCCATGCACGAACTCTACCAGCCCCGCGAAATCGAAGCCGCCGCCCAGACCTTCTGGGACGAGCAAAAGTCTTTTGAAGTCAGTGAACAGCCAGGCAAGGACACCTTCTATTGCCTGTCGATGTTCCCTTACCCCAGCGGCAAGCTACACATGGGTCACGTGCGCAACTACACCATCGGCGACGTGATCGCTCGCTATCAGCGCATGCAAGGCAAAAACGTGCTGCAGCCGATGGGCTGGGACGCGTTCGGCATGCCGGCGGAAAACGCTGCGATGAAGAACAACGTCGCCCCCGCCAAGTGGACCTACGAAAACATCGCCTACATGAAGAACCAGCTCAAGAGCCTGGGTCTGGCGATCGACTGGTCCCGCGAAATCACCACCTGCAAACCCGATTACTACCGCTGGGAACAATGGCTGTTCACTCGCCTGTTCGAAAAAGGCGTGATCTACCGCAAGAACGGCACCGTGAACTGGGACCCGGTCGACCAGACCGTTCTGGCCAACGAGCAAGTCATCGACGGGCGCGGCTGGCGTTCGGGCGCGGTGATCGAAAAACGCGAAATTCCGATGTACTACTTCAAGATCACCGCCTACGCGGATGAGCTGCTGGAAAGCCTCGACGAGTTGCCGGGCTGGCCTGAACAGGTCAAGACCATGCAACGCAACTGGATCGGCAAATCCCGTGGCATGGAAGTGCAGTTCCCGTACGACCAGGCGTCGATCGGCGAAGCCGGCACCCTGAAAGTCTTCACCACCCGCCCCGACACCCTGATGGGCGCGACCTACGTGGCCGTTGCCGCCGAGCACCCGCTGGCGACCCTCGCTGCGCAGAATAATCCCGAGCTGCAAGCGTTCATTAACGAATGCAAAAGCGGCAGCGTCGCTGAAGCGGACGTCGCCACCCAGGAAAAGAAAGGCCTGCCGACCTCGCTGTTCGTCGAGCACCCGCTGACCGGCGAGAAGCTGCCCGTGTGGGTCGCCAACTACGTGCTGATGCATTACGGCGACGGCGCGGTTATGGCCGTTCCTGCCCACGACGAACGCGATTTCGAGTTCGCGACCAAATACAGCCTGCCGATCAAAGCCGTTGTGCGCACCAGCGCGGGCGATGAAACCCCTGCGCCCTGGCAGGACGCATACGGCGAGCACGGTCAACTGATCAACTCCGGCGAGTTCGACGGCCTGGATTTCGCCAGCGCATTCGACGCCATGGAAGCCGCGCTGCTGAAGAAAGAACTCGGCAAGTCACGCACCCAGTTCCGCTTGCGCGACTGGGGCATCAGTCGCCAGCGCTACTGGGGCTGCCCGATCCCGATCATTCACTGCGACACCTGTGGCGACGTGCCTGTCCCGGAAGATCAACTGCCGGTCAAGCTGCCTGAAGACGTGGTACCGGACGGCGCGGGCTCACCGCTGGCGCGCATGCCCGAGTTCTACGAGTGCAGCTGCCCGACCTGCGGCGCGCCGGCCAAGCGCGAAACCGACACCATGGACACCTTCGTCGAGTCCTCGTGGTACTTCGCCCGCTACGCCTCGCCTCACTACGAGGGCGGCATGGTCGACCCGAAGGCCGCGAATCACTGGCTGCCGGTTGATCAATACATCGGCGGTATCGAACACGCAATCCTGCACCTGCTGTACGCGCGCTTCTTCCACAAGCTCATGCGCGACGAAGGCCTGGTCAGTTCCAACGAGCCGTTCAAGAACCTGCTCACCCAAGGCATGGTCGTGGCCGAGACGTTCTATCGCCTGGAAGCCAACGGCAGCAAAACATGGTTCAACCCGGCTGATGTCGAGTTCGAACGCGACAGCAAGGCCAAGATCATCGGCGCCAAACTGATTGCCGATGGCCAGCCGGTTGAAATCGGCGGCATCGAGAAGATGGCGAAATCGAAGAACAACGGCGTCGATCCTCAGTCGATGATCGACCAGTACGGCGCCGACACCTGCCGCCTGTTCATGATGTTCGCCTCGCCACCTGACATGAGCCTGGAATGGTCTGACTCCGGCGTGGAAGGCTCGCACCGCTTCCTCAAGCGCGTCTGGCGCCTGGCTCAGGCCCACGTGACGGCGGGCGCTGCAAGCGCACTCGACAAGAGCGCGCTGAACGACGGCCAGAAGGCCATTCGCCGCTCGATTCATCTGGCCATCAAGCAGGCCGGTCAGGACGTTGGACAGCATCACAAATTCAACACCGCTATCGCTCAGGTGATGACGCTGATGAACGTGCTGGAAAAAGCGCCGCAGGCTTCGGCTCAGGACCGCGCGCTGTTGCAGGAAGGTCTGGAGACGGTCGCGCTGTTGCTGGCGCCGATCACCCCGCACATCAGCCACGAGCTGTGGGCGGCACTGGGCCACTCCGACCCGATCATCGACGCCGGCTGGCCTGTGGTCGATGACTCGGCACTGGTGCAGGACACGTTGCAGCTGGTGATTCAGGTCAACGGCAAACTGCGTGGTCATATCGAGATGCCGGCCAGCGCCACCCGCGAGGAAGTCGATGCGGCCGCACGGATCAACGAAAACGTGCTGCGCTTCATCGACGGCCTGACCATCCGCAAAGTGATCGTGGTGCCGGGCAAACTGGTTAACATCGTCGCCAGCTGACGCAATCATTGGGCGCCTGTCTGCAGGCGCCGCATCAATTTCAAGAACCCGGGATGCCGGGTTCTAACGGATTCAAGGGAGCAACAAGATGATCAAACGCAATCTGCTGGTAATGGGACTCGCGGTTCTGCTGAGCGCCTGCGGTTTCCAGCTGCGCGGCACCGGCACCAACGCCCTGTCGATCAAGGAACTGGACGTGAGCGCGCGCGATGCTTACGGCGACGTCGTCACCCAGCTGCGTCAGACCCTGACCAGCAGCGGCGTGCACGTCTACACCGGCGCGCAGTACAAGCTGTTCATTGCCCGTGAAGACGAAACCCAGCGCACCGCGAGCTACGCAGGTTCCGGCCGCTCCGCCGAATACGAGCTGACCACCGTGCTGAAGTACGAAATCCACGGCAGCAAAGACGTCCTGCTGCTTGATGACTCCGTGCAGTCGCAGAAAGTCTTCGTCCATGACGGCAACAACCTGATCGGCTCTGACCAGGAAGCCGCGCAGATCCGTAAGGAAATGCAAAGCGACCTCGTGCAAAAAGTGCTGGCCCGTCTGCAGCAACTGACACCTCAGCGCCTTGACGAGCTGCAATCCAAAGCCGACGCCGCTGCCCGCGCCCAGGCTGATGCCGAAGCTGCAGCTCAACGCATTCGCGACGAGACGCCACAGCAGTCGCCTATCGAAATCCCGTCCAAGTGACGGCATCGGGGCCGGTTCGCCGGCCCTGATCTTTTCTGACCCATGAAACTCGCCCCCGCCCAGCTTTCCAAACACCTGCAAGGCACCCTTGCGCCCGTCTACATCGTCAGCGGCGATGACCCGCTGCAGTGTCAGGAGGCCTGCGACGCCATTCGTGCGGCTGCGCGCCAGCAGGGCTATGACGAACGTCAGGTGTTCAGCGCCGATTCGAGCTTCGACTGGGGCACCCTGCTCCAGGCGGGCGCGAGCATGTCGCTGTTCGCCGAGCGCCGGCTGTTGGAGTTACGCCTGCCGTCCGGTAAACCCGGCGACAAAGGCGCCGCCGCGCTGCTGGAATACTGCGGCCGTCCCGCCGAAGACACGCTGCTGCTGATCAGCCTGCCCAAGCTCGACGGCTCGGCGCAGAAAACCAAATGGGGCAAGGCGCTCGTTGAAGGGCCGCAGACTCAGTTCGTGCAGATCTGGCCGGTGGACGCCAGCCAGTTGCCGCAATGGATTCGTCAGCGCCTGTCACAAGCCGGCCTGGCAGCAACGCCGGACGCCATCGAACTGATCGCCGCGCGCGTGGAAGGCAACTTGCTGGCCGCTGCGCAGGAAATCGAAAAGCTCAAGCTGATGGCCGACGAAGGCCAGATAACAGTCGAGACCGTGCAGGCGGCGGTGGCCGACAGCGCGCGCTTCGACGTCTTTGGCCTGACCGACGCCATCCTCAATGGCGAAGCGGCCCACGCACTGCGAATGCTTGAAGGCCTGCGCGGCGAAGGCGTCGAACCTCCGGTCATTCTCTGGGCGCTGTCCCGCGAGCTGCGTGTGCTGGCCAATCTGGCGTTGCAGTTCAGTCAGGGCATTCCGCTGGACAAAGCCTTCAGTCAGGCGCGCCCGCCCATCTGGGACAAGCGCAAGCCGTTGATGAGCAAGGCCCTGCAACGCCACTCCGCGCGACGCTGGGGTCAGCTGTTGATGGACGCGCAACACATCGACGCGCAAATCAAAGGACAGGCCCAAGGCTCGGTCTGGAGCAGCCTTAGTCGACTGACGTTGTTAATGGCAGGGCAACGGCTGGCATTGCCAGCGGAATAATCTGTAACCTTTCGATAGCTCAGGTTTATTGGACAGCGGTGCCGAAGTGGCCGAATATCCCCGCTGCTCCATCCCACCACTTGAGCGAGAACGCCATGAGCAAAGCCAAAAAGCGGCCGAACAAGGCCAAATCCATCATCGCCCAGCCACTGTTCCGCAGCCGTCAGGAACAACCCGGCAAAGGCAAAGGCAGCTACCGCCGCGAAGCCTTCCAGTCTAAAAGCTGGGAGGCTTCTTCCGTTATGGCGGCTTGAAAACTTCAGGTTACTGACTGACGCCCCACCAACAGGGCCGGCATGTTAAGGTCTGCACCTTCCGGTTTAGCCCTGTGGACCCCAGAATGCCCCCAAGCTTTCCCCGTCGCTGGCACCTTCGCCAGTTGATCGCCGCCTCCAGCCTCTTCGCGCTGGTTGCCTGTGCCGAGCAGCCTACCGCTGCCGTTGCCACCCCTCTCCAGTCCGCGCCCGCGGCCCAAGTCGTCAAGAACCTGCCCACGCCTTCTGGCGCTGTTGCGCAACCCGACGACGGCAACTTTGAAATCCAGCCCGCAATGACCTTCAGCGAGTGGCAGAGCCAGTTCCGTGCTCTGGCGCTGAACGCGGGTGTGCGGCCCGATGTGTTCGATAGCGCGTTTGCCGGCGTCACCCCGGACATGAGCGTGGTCAAGGCCGATCGCAGTCAGCCAGAATTCAGCCGCCCGGTGTGGGAATACCTCGATGGCGCCATGTCGGCCGTACGCGTGCGCAAGGGTCAAGCCCTGCTCAACCAATACGCCGACGCGCTGAGCGCCATCGAGCAGCGTTATGGCGTCGATCGCCAGGCACTGGTCGCCGTGTGGGGCATGGAGAGCAGCTTCGGCCAGTTCCAGGGCACGCAATCGGTGATTCGCTCACTGGCGACGCTGGCCTATGAAGGCCGCCGACCTCAGTTTGCCCAGGACCAGCTGATCGCCGCACTGCAGATCATCCAGCACGGCGATATCGATGCGCCGAGCATGCTGGGCTCGTGGGCCGGCGCCATGGGCCAGACGCAGTTCATCCCGACGACCTACAACACCCACGCGGTGGATTTCGACGGCGACGGTCGCCGTGACATCTGGAACTCCCCCACCGACGCCCTCGCCTCCACCGCACATTACCTGCAAAGCTCGGGCTGGCAGAAAGGCCAGCCGTGGGGCTTTGAAGTGCAATTGGCTCAGGGTTTCGACTACGCGCTGGCCGACGCTTCAACCCGTAAATCCATCAGCGAATGGCAACAGCTGGGGCTGAAGCTACCAAACGGTTCAGCGTTGCCGGCCAACTTGCTGCAACAGCAGGCGGCCTTGCTGCTGCCTGCGGGCTACAAGGGCCCGGCCTTTCTGGTGATGGACAACTTCCGCGCCATCCTCAAGTACAACAACTCGTCGTCCTATGCACTGGCCATCGGGTTGCTGTCCGAGCGGTTCAGTGGCGGCGGTTATGTGCAGGGCAGCTGGCCGCGGGGTGATCGTCCGCTGAGCCGCTCCGAGCGTATCGAGTTGCAGACGCTGCTCTCGGCCCGACAGTACGACGCAGGCGCCCCGGACGGGATCATCGGCGCCAACACGCGTAAGGCGATTCGCAGTGCGCAGCAATCCTTTGGCTGGCCGGCGGACGGGTACCCGACCCAGGAATTACTGCAGCAGTTGCGCCAGCCGTAAATCTGCGTGCACCTGAATGCAACGCAAAAAAACGGGCCGGATATTTCTATCCGGCCCGTTTTGCCTTCTGCATCAACGACGCTGTGATCAGCCCGCCGTGAGCAGCGACTTGACCAGCTTGGCTTGTTCGTCCGCGTGGTACGAGGAGCGAACCAGCGGGCCTGAGGCGACGTTCTTGAAGCCCATCTTGTAACCTTCTTCGGCGAACCAGTCGAAGACGTCCGGGTGGACGAAGCGCTGGACCGGCAAATGGTTGCGCGACGGTTGCAGGTACTGACCCAGGGTCAGCATGTCGATGTTGTGCTCGCGCATGCGCTGCATGACTTCGATGACTTCTTCGTCGGTCTCGCCCAGCCCCAGCATCAGCCCGGACTTGGTCGGGACGTGAGGGACCATTTCCTTGAAGCGCTTGAGCAAGGTCAGCGACCACTGGTAATCCGAACCCGGGCGCGCAGCCTTGTACAGACGCGGCACGGTTTCCAGGTTGTGGTTGAACACGTCTGGCGGCGTCGCGGCGGTGATTTCCAGCGCGATGTCCATGCGGCCACGGTAATCCGGGACCAGGGTCTCCAGCTGCACGTTTGGTGACAGCAGGCGGATCTCGCGAATGCAGTCGGCAAAGTGCTGGGCACCGCCGTCGCGCAGGTCGTCCCGGTCAACGGAAGTGATCACGACGTACTTGAGTTTCAGGTCGGCGATGGCGACGGCCAGGTTCCTCGGCTCATCGGTGTCCAGCGCTTTCGGACGGCCATGACCGACGTCGCAGAACGGGCAGCGACGGGTGCAGATGTCGCCCATGATCATGAAGGTCGCGGTGCCGCCGGAGAAGCACTCGCCCAGGTTCGGGCAAGACGCCTCTTCGCACACGCTGTGCAGCTTGTGCTTGCGCAGCAGCGCTTTGATGCGGTCGACTTCCGGCGAGACCGGAATGCGCACGCGAATCCAGTCCGGCTTCTTCGGCAGATCGACCGTCGGAATGATCTTCACCGGGATGCGCGCGACTTTTTCCGCGCCACGCAGCTTCACGCCGGCCTCCACTTTCGGACGCGCCACACGCTCGGGCGTGGTCACGCTCACCGTCGGGATCAGGGTCTGTACGGCATTCTCTGTATTCACGACAGTGTCATCTGCCTCATACGCAGTAGTCATATCAATCGATTCCGCCCGTTAGGGTCGTCTGCTCAGCGTAGTCGAGGTGTTTGACGAGCTGCGCACGCAGCCGGGCACTAACCTCGGCAAATTCAATCGGACCTGCCTGTTCGCGCAGCTGGGTCATCGCCAGCCCCGCATACCCGCAGGGATTAATCCGTTTAAAAGGGTTCAGATCCATATCGACGTTCAACGCAAGGCCGTGAAACGAACAGCCGTTGCGGATGCGCAGCCCCAGCGAGGCAATCTTGGCGCCACCGACGTAAACCCCCGGTGCATCGGGCTTGGCTGCGGCGTCTACGCCGTAACTGGCCAGCAGATCGATCAGACTGCGCTCGATCCGGGTGACCAGCTCGCGAACGCCAAAGCCCAGACGGCGCACGTCCAGCAGCAAGTAAGCGACCAGTTGGCCGGGGCCATGATAAGTCACTTGGCCGCCACGATCGACCTGCACCACCGGGATATCCCCCGGCAGCAGCAAATGCTCGGGCTTGCCGGACTGGCCCTGGGTGAAGACGGGCGGATGCTGCACAAGCCAGACCTCGTCGGCGGTTTCGCGGTCGCGGCCGTCGGTGAAGCGTTTCATGGCCTGCCAGGTGGGCTCGTAGTCGGTCAGCCCGAGTTCACGAAAGCCCAGAACCGCGCCCATCACAGCACCATGTGCACGAAGCCGGTGGCCCGCAATTCGCTATTGATGTCGTAGAGCTGGTCTTGACCGGTGGCGATGATGTGCAGCTGAACGGTGGTGTATTTACCGTTGCTGCTCTGGCGCTCGGCCAGGGTCTTCATGTCGACGGTGGCGTGCTTCTCGAGGATCTCGATGACCCTGTCTTTAAAGCCCACACCTGTGTCGCCGATGATCTTGATGGGATAGTCGGCGCAGGGAAATTCGATTTTTGGCGCTTTTACTTCGGTATCTGTCATGGCAGTAACGGCCTCGTAAGCCGGAAAACGGACAGGCCCCCGGCGCGTTCGGCGACGGGGGCGTACGGAGCAACGGTCAGTTTTTGATCAATCGTTGATCAGTTGAACAGACCGTAGAAGAACAGGCGGATGCTATCCCACAGGCGGCGGAAGATACCACCTTCGTCGACGGCGTCCAGGGCGATCAGGTTGGCGCTGTGCACGACCTTGTCGTCCAGTTTGACCTCAACCTTGCCGATAACGTCGCCTTTGGCGATCGGTGCAACCAGTTGCGGGTTCATGGTCATGCTGGCAGCCAGCTTCTTCAGCTCGCCTTTTGGCATGGTCATCGTCAGGTCTTCAGCCAGGCCGGCTTTGACTTGGCGCTCTGTGCCTTTCCAGACCGGCGCCTGAGCCAGTTCGGTGCCCTTCTGATAGAAGGTCTGGGTTTCGAAGAAGCGGAAACCGTAGGTCAGCAGCTTCTGGGTCTCGGCAGCACGAGCTTGCTCGCTGTTGGTGCCGAACACCACCGCAATCAGACGCATGCCATCACGAACGGCCGAGGACACCATGCAGTAACCGGCTTCTTCGGTGTGACCGGTTTTCAGACCGTCGACGGTCTTGTCACGCCATAGCAGCAGGTTGCGGTTCGGCTGTTTGATGCCGTTCCAGAAGAACTCTTTCTGCGAGTAGATCGCGTAGTGAGCCGGGTCTTCGTGGATGATCGCGCGCGCCAGCAGGGCCATGTCATGGGCCGTGGCGTAGTGATCAGGGTTCGGCAGGCCGGTCGGGTTCATGAAGTGGCTGTTGACCATGCCCAGGTCGGCAGCGGTCTTGTTCATCAGGTCGGCGAAGGCGTCTTCGCTGCCGGCGATGTGCTCGGAAAGCGCAACGCTGGCGTCGTTACCCGACTGAATGATGATGCCGTGCAGCAAGTCGCTGACGGTGACCTGGCTGCCCACCTTGATGAACATCCGCGAACCGCCGGTGCGCCAGGCGTTTTCGCTGACGGTCACAGGGTCGTTTTCGCCGATCTGGCCGCGACGGATTTCCAGCGTGGCGATGTAGGCGGTCATCAGCTTGGTCAGACTGGCCGGCGGCAGGCGCTGGTCGCCATTGTTTTCGACCAGAACGTTGCCGCTGTTGGCGTCCATCAGCACATAAGCCTTGGCAGCCAGTTGCGGTGGCGATGGCGTCATCTGTTCTGCCGCAAACACGGCAGGCGCGGTGAATAGCGGGATTAGCAGGCAAAGGCGTTTTGCAAAGCTGGTGATGTTCATCCGTCTCTCGAAAATGCTAATGGGCAAACATGCCCTTGCGGGCAAAGCGGGTGCCGGGCTACCCCGGCAAACGGGCTCACATTCTACAGAACGTGCCGTGAAAAGCTGCTGACAACGACACACCCGGTCGGCACGTCGTCGGTCAGGCAGCGAAACTCGCCTCCGTTTCCAGGGCGGGTATCGCTGATAAAAGCGTTACTGGTCCGACGTGACGACGCTTGGCGAGCCGAGGTTGGCCGACCTTACGCTGTTTTGCAGTTGCTGGGCTTCACCCGGCGTGTCGACCGGTCCCATCCGCACGCGATAGAGCGTCTGTTGATTGCGTGCGATCGAACTCACGAACACCGGCGCCCGGACCATCCCGCTCAATTTCGACCTCAGGAGTTCCGCAGCGTCCGGGTTGGCGAAGGCTCCCACTTGGAGAAACAGCCCAGACGCTTGTCCGGAAGCGTTTTTTTTTGCGTCGATCGGCACGGGCGTGACCGGGGCGGCATGTTGCTGCGGCGGCGGTGTCCATTGTTCGATCGTACCCGCTGATGCGGTAATCACCGGAGCGCCCGGTTGCGGCTGACGCGCCGGAGGACTGCTGCTCGCCACCTGCGGCTGATCCAGCATCAGCGGCGCCGGTTTGCCGCGCTGCGCCCAATACTGAGAAGGGTCGATGCCTTCGACTTTTACCCGTGCCGTGCCGGTCTCGGCATAACCCAGCTTTTTGGCTGCGGCGTATGACAGGTCGATGATGCGGTCGGAATAGAACGGGCCGCGGTCGTTGACCCGCAGGATCACCGTGCGGTTGTTGTCCAGATTGGTCACGCGAACATAGCTGGGCAGCGGCAGGGTCTTGTGGGCCGCGCTCATGCCGTACAGGTCATAGACCTCGCCGTTGGCGGTGTTCTGGCCGTGGAATTTGGTGCCGTACCAGGACGCCGTTCCCGTCTGGGAATAGGTCTTGGAATCGCTGAGCGGGAAATAGGTCTTGCCGAGCACGGTGTACGGGTTGGCTTTATAGGGGCCGGTGTGCAGAGTCGGAATGGCGTCGGGGATGCGCGAAACGTCAACATCCCACCAGGGCGCGCCGTCTTTGTGCGCCCTGTTGATGTCCAGCCCGGGCTGCGAACGAATGATGTTGCCCTGCTGCCGCTGCGTCGTGGTCGTCGGGCGGCTGGTCGAGCAACTGACGATCAGCAAAGTCAGCGCCGTGAAGGCCATCAGTTTCAATGGTTGTTGCATCGGCAGTGGCCGCATTACTTGACGTCCCGGGCTTGAACAAGCATTTCAGACAGCTGATGCACGGCCATGGCGTACATCACGCTGCGGTTGTATCGCGTGATTGCGTAAAAATTCTTCAGACCCATCCAGTATTCAGGGCCTTTGTCACCATCGAGGCGAAACGCCGTGACCGGCATGTCGTCGCGCAGCGCATCATGACTCGCCCAGCCCAACGCTCGCAACTCCCCAACGTTTTTCACCGGATCGATGCCGGGGCTCAAGCCCTCGTCAACACGGTCACCGCGCACGTCCGCGCGGCTGACAACCGGCTGACCGGCTACCCAGCCGTGACGCTGAAAGTAGCTGGCCACGCTGCCGATTGCATCGTCCGGGTCATTCCAGATATTGATGTGGCCGTCGCCGTCGAAATCCACCGCATAGGCGCGAAAGCTGCTCGGCATGAACTGGGGCAAACCCATGGCGCCGGCGTAGGAGCCCTTGAGCGTCAGCGGATCGACCTGCTGTTCACGGGACAGTAGCAGGAATTCACGGAGCTCCTTGCGGAAGAAATCAGCGCGCTGGGGATAGTCGAACGCCAGCGTCGACAATGCGTCCATCACCCGGTAATTACCGGTGTTGCGGCCGAAAAACGTCTCGACGCCGATAATCGAAACGATCACCTGAGCGGGCACGCCATACTCTTGCTGGGCGCGCGCCAGGGCGGCCTCGTGCTGACGCCAGAAATCGACGCCCCGGGCAACGCGCGCGTCGGTGAGGAACATCGGGCGATAGTCCTTCCACGGTTTCACACGCTCGGCAGGCTTCGAAATGGCATCGAGAATCGCCTGCTTGCGCTGCACATCGCGGAACACATCGATCAGTTGCTCGCCCGCAAAACCGTAATCGCGGGTCATTTCGCTGACGAACTGGGCGACTTGAGGAGAGCCGTCATAGTCACCGGCAAGTGATTCCTGCACTGAGCCGAAGATGCCCATCAGACCGACCAGCGGCGCATATCGAGCAGCCCAGCCACGCACTACTTGCATTGAGTTCTTCACCTTAATCAAACCTGAGCGATCCACTTGCGATGTGTGTGGATCGACATCAAAACACCAAACGCTGACAGCAGCGTCACCAGCGAAGTTCCGCCGTAGCTAATGAAGGGCAACGGCACGCCTACGACCGGCAGCAGACCGCTGACCATACCGATATTGACGAAAACGTAAACAAAAAAGGTCATGGTCAGGCTGCCTGCGAGCAGCTTGCCGTAGAGCGTCTGCGCCTGGGCGGTGATCACCAGCCCGCGGCCGATCAGCAGCAGGTAGATCAGCAGCAGCGCGCAAATCCCCACCAGCCCGAATTCTTCGCCGAGCACCGCAATGATGAAGTCGGTGTGGCTTTCCGGGAGGAAGTCCAGGTGCGACTGCGTGCCCATGAGCCAGCCTTTGCCGAATACGCCGCCCGAACCGATCGCCGCCTTGGACTGAATAATGTTCCAGCCGGTGCCGAGCGGATCGCTCTCCGGGTCGAGGAAGGTCAGGATTCGCTGCTTCTGGTAATCGTGCATGAAGAAGAACCACATGCCGACCGCCACCGGTACCGCGGCCGCCACCACGCTGATGATCCAGCGCCAGCGCAGGCCGGCCATGAACAGCACGAAGGTGCCGGACGCCAGAATCAGCAGCGAGGTGCCGAGGTCCGGCTGACGCACGATCAGAATGAACGGCAGACCAATCAACCCGAGGCTCACCGCGACGTGCTTTAGGTGCGGCGGCAGCGTGCGTTTGGACAAGTACCAGGCGATGGTCGCCGGCATGATGATCTTCATGAATTCCGAGGGCTGAAAGCGAATGACTCCGGGAATGTTGATCCAGCGCGTGGCGCCCATGGCGTTGTGGCCCATGACGTCCACCGCCACCAGCAGCAAAACGCCGATCACGTAGGCGGCCGGCACCCAGCGGGCCATGAACCTGGGTTCGAGCTGGGCGATGACGAACATCGACACCAGACCGATACCGAAGGATGTCGCCTGCTTGATCAGCAGGTCCCAGCTCTTGCCGCTGGCCGAATAAAGGACGAACAGGCTGCCCGCCGCCAACGTCAGCAGCAGGATCAGCAATGGGCCGTCAACGTGAATTTTCTGCAGAAACGTGGCGCGACGGCGCATCACATCTTCGCTGGACAAGATGCGGTCGAAATTACTCTTCACGGGCCGCGGTCTCCGGAGGCTGTGCATTGCTGGCGTATTCGGGCTTCAGGTGGCCCTGTGGATCAAGCAGCCAGGCGTCCATGACCTGCCGCACCACGGGCGCGGCAACGCCCGACCCGGACTCGCCGTTTTCGATCATCACCGCGACGACGATCTTCGGGCTGTCGGCCGGCGCAAAGCCGACGAACAAGGCGTGATCGCGGTGGCGTTCCTGGACTTTCGAACGGTCGTATTTCTCGCCCTGCCGAATGGCCACGACCTGGGCCGTACCACTCTTGCCGGCGATTCGGTATTGGGCACCGATGGCGGCTTTGCGCGCGGTGCCGCGAGCGCCGTGCATCACTTGCTGCATGCCGTGGTTGACCTTGGCCCAGTCCGAGGGATCACGCAGGACAATGTCCGGCATCGGGTTCTCGTCCACCGGCTTCTGCCCTTCGACGGTTTTTGCCAAGTGCGGACGGTTCCACTTGCCCTTGTTCGCCACTAGGGCGGTGGCCTGGGCCAACTGCAACGGCGTGGCCTGCATGTAGCCCTGGCCGATCCCCAAAATGAGTGTTTCGCCCGGGAACCACGCCTGCCGCCGGGTCACGCGCTTCCAGTCACGGGACGGCATCAGGCCGGGGGATTCTTCGAACATGTCCAGCGAGACCTTCTGGCCGATGCCGAACTTGTTCAAGTACGCCGACAGCCGATCGATCCCGACCTTGTGGGCCAGATCGTAAAAGTAGGTGTCGTTGGAGCGCATGATCGCCGTGTCCAGATCCACCCAGCCATCGCCGGTGCGGTTCCAGTTACGGTATTTGTGATCGTAGTTCGGCAGCATGTAGTAGCCGGGGTCGAAAACCCGTGTGCTGGCCGTGACCACGCCGGTGTCTAAACCGGCAATCGCCACCGCCGGCTTGATGGTAGAACCCGGCGGGTACAGACCCCGCAGAATGCGGTTGAACAGCGGGCGGTCGACCGAATCGCGCAGCTCGGAATAGGCCTTGAAGCTGATGCCGGTGACGAACAGGTTCGGGTCGAAGCTCGGCTGACTGACCATCGCCAGTACCTCGCCGGTGTTCGGGTCCAGCGCCACCACCGCGCCGCGACGCCCGGCCAGGGCGGCTTCGGCGGCTTCCTGCAACTGGATGTCGAGGCTCAGGACGATGTCCTTGCCGGGCACCGGATCGGTCCGTTTGAGCACGCGCAGCACGCGGCCGCGGGCATTGGTTTCGACTTCTTCGTAACCGACCTGACCGTGCAGCTCGGGCTCGTAGAAACGCTCGATCCCGGTTTTGCCCATGTGGTGGGTGCCGCTGTAGTTCACGGGATCGAGGCTTTTCAGCTCTTTCTCGTTGATCCGGCCCATGTAACCCACCGAGTGGGCGAAGTGCTCGCCCTGTGGGTAGTGGCGAACCAGCTGCGCCACCACTTCAACCCCCGGCAGGCGGAACTGGTTAACGGCGATACGGGCGATCTGCTCTTCGGTGAGTTCGAACAGGATGGGCACCGGCTCAAACGGCCGGCGACCCTGCTTCATGCGTTTTTCGAAGATGATCCGGTCGTCAGGCGTCAACTCAAGGACCTGGACGATGGTGTCCAGCACCTGGGTCCAGTCACCCGAGCGTTCGCGGGTCATGCTCAGGCTGAAACTGGGCCGGTTGTCGGCAATGACCACACCGTTACGGTCGTAGATCAGCCCACGGCTCGGCGGGATCGGCTGCACGTGAACGCGATTGTTCTCGGACAGCGTCGAGTGGTACTCGTACTGGATGACCTGCAGGAAATAAAGCCGCGCGACCAGCACGCAGATCAGCACGACGACCGCGACTGCGCCGACCACGACTCGGCTGCGCACCAGGCGTGCGTCCTTTTCGTGGTCTTTCAGGCGAATCGGCTGAGACATTTAGGGCAGGTTCACAGTGAAGGCAGCGGCGCTACTTGTGATAAGGGTGACCGGACAGCACGGTCCAGGCACGATAAATCTGCTCACCGATGAGAATGCGCACCAGCGGGTGCGGCAACGTCAGCGGCGACAACGACCAACGCTGCTCGGCCCGTGCACAGACTTCCGGCGCCAGCCCTTCCGGACCGCCGACCATCAGGTTGACCGTGCGCGAATCCAGACGCCAGCGATCGAGCTCGCCCGCCAGTTGCTCGGTGCTCCATGGCTTGCCATGCACTTCAAGCGTGACGATCCGCTCGCCCGGCTGCACTTTCGCCAGCATGGCCTCGCCTTCCTGACGGATGAGGCGTGCCACGTCGGCGTTCTTGCCACGGGTGTTGAGCGGGATTTCCACCAGCTCCAGCGCCAGTTCGGATGGCAGACGCTTGGCATATTCATGCCAACCCTCTTCCACCCACTTGGGCATGCGGGAACCAACGGCGATCAGACGCAAACGCACAACGAAGCCTTAGGCCTGGTCTTTGTTCAGCTTGTCAAAATGCACGTGAGCGTTTTCCGGGCTGTGGTGTGCAGCGCTGGCCGAACGGCTCTGCTCGGCACCGGCCCACAGACGCTCGAGGTCGTAAAACTGGCGAGCGGAGGCGGTCATCATGTGGACGATGGCGATGTCCAGGTCCAGCAGCACCCAGTCGCTGTCGCCCTTGCCTTCTTCGCCCAGCGGCTTGAGGCCCTGTTTTTTGACTTCTTCACGGACCTTGTCGAGCATCGCGTTGATCTGGCGATTGGAAGTACCGGTCGCGATGACCATGTAGTCGGTGATGCTTTGTTTGTCACGAACGTCCAGCACCTGGATATCCTGGGCCTTGACGTCGTCCAGGGCAGCCCTGATCACTTCGATGATTGGGTTTACAGCGCGTTTGTCAGTCATAAAAAACTCTTTCAACTCGTATGTTTGGGCGTTTCTTCGCGCACTTGGCTGCGTAGCAACACACCTTCAGTTCGACGCACGGTACAGCCCGTGCGTATCGATATAGGCCAGTACCGCGTCTGGCACCAGAAAACGTACCGACTTACCGCTGGCCAGCAGTTGACGGATCTGGGTGGCAGACACCGAAAGCGGCGTCTGCCAGACGAACGTAATCTTTCCGCCGGGCCCTTTGAGGGCCTTCGGATCACTGACGGCACGTCCCGCGAGCAGATTTCGCATCGCATCCGGGGACTCGCTGTCGGCGTCCGGGCGTTGCAGCACCACGATATGGCAGTGCTCCAGCAACTCTTCCCACCGATGCCAGGAAGGCAGCCCGCAAAAGGCGTCCCAACCCAGCAATAAAAATAGCTGGTCATCGGCGGCGAGTTCCGCGCGCATCGATTCCAGCGTGTCGATCGTGTACGACGGCTTGTCGCGCAACAGCTCGCGATCATCCACCGTCAATGGCGGCACACCGGCCACCGCGCACTGGACCATCGCCAGACGGTCCTGCGCCGAAACGCTCGGCGTGTCGCGATGAGGCGGTCGGGCACTGGGCGTCAGACGCAGCTCATCGAGTTTCAGCAGCTCGGCGACTTCCAGCGCGCCACGCAAATGGCCAATGTGCACCGGGTCGAACGTGCCGCCGAGTATGCCGATGCGCTGGGGCATCCGTGCAGTGTTCAGCGGAACCGCAATCGGATCGGCCACTGCCTGGGCGCCGCTCACTGAAGCCTGACCGACGTCGGCCAAGTCAGACCGGCCCCTGCCCGCGCAATTGTGTGCCATCGCCGACGACGATGTATTTCTCGCAGGTCAGGC
This sequence comes from Pseudomonas sp. PS02290, assembly GCF_029960075.1. Lineage (NCBI taxonomy): Bacteria > Pseudomonadati > Pseudomonadota > Gammaproteobacteria > Pseudomonadales > Pseudomonadaceae > Pseudomonas > Pseudomonas sp. PS02290. Next base: position 1,557 of record NZ_JASCOY010000007.1, on the reverse strand, counting down.
CTTCGAGCCCCACGGGACCCCGCGCGTGAATCTTGTCGGTCGAAATGCCGATTTCCGCACCCAGGCCGTATTCGAAACCGTCGGCAAAACTGGTGGGCGCGTTGACCATCACCGAACTCGAGTCGACTTCAGCCATGAAGCGGCGAGTCTGGGCTTGCGAGTCGGAGATGATGGCATCGCTGTGATGCGAGCCGTAGTGATTGATGTGTTCGATGGCCTGATCCAGACCGGTCACGATGCGGATCGAGAGGATCGGCGCCAGGTACTCGGTGTGCCAGTCTTCTTCAGTAGCCGGCAAAACGTCGATCAGGTCGCGGGTGCGCTCGCAACCGCGCAGCTCGACGCCTTTATCGCGGAACTGGGCGGCCATGGGCGGCAGGAAATCTGCGGCAATGGTTTGGTCGACCAGCAGGGTTTCCATCGCGCCGCAGATGCCATACCGGTAGGTCTTGGCGTTGAAGCTGATGCGTTGGGCGGCGGCCAGGTCGGCGTGGGCACTGACGTAGACGTGGCAGATGCCATCCAGGTGTTTGATGACCGGGACTTTGGCGTCGCGGCTGACGCGTTCGATCAGGCCTTTGCCGCCACGGGGAACGATGACGTCCACGTACTCGGGCATGGTGATCAGCGCACCCACGGCGGCGCGGTCGGTGGTTTCGACGACTTGTACGACGGCGGCAGGCAAGCCGGCTTCGTCGAGGCCGCGCTGGATGCAGGCGGCGATGGCGCGGTTGGAGTGAATAGCTTCGGAGCCGCCGCGCAGGATGGTGGCGTTACCGGATTTGAGGCAGAGGCTGGCGGCGTCGATGGTTACGTTGGGGCGCGACTCGTAGATGATGCCGACGACGCCGAGTGGCACGCGCATTTTGCCGACTTGTATGCCGGACGGCTGGAAGTTCATGTCACGCAGGGTGCCGATGGGGTCTGGCAGGCTGGCGACCTGACGCAGGCCGGCGATCATGCTGTCGATGCGGGCCGGGGTCAGGGAGAGGCGTTCGAGCAGAGCGGGTTCGAGTCCATTGGCGCGGCCAGCAGCGAGGTCTTGTTCGTTGGCGGCGGTCAGCTCGGCACGGGAAGCGTCCAGCGCGGCAGCGGTGGCTGCGAGGGCGCGGTTCTTCTGTGCGGTGCTGGCACGGCCGATCACGCGGGAGGCTTCGCGGGCGGCGCGACCCAGGCGGGTCATGTAGTCAAGAACGGACTCAGTCATGGTCTCGGGGGTCTTGGCAAATGGGAAAGCGGCGGATTATAGCTGTCGGGCGTGCTGAACGACAGCGGCGACGGGCGGATGGTCAGAATAAGGGGGTTTTGTTGTTCTCAATGCGGTGATTTGGTTGCTCCTTCGTCGCAATACCCTCACTCCGGTCCCGCTGCGTGGGCCCTGCGTTCAGCTTGCACCCAAGTCGCGATTGGCGGCGTCTGGATTTTTTGCGTGCGAAGATCAAGATCAAAAGCGCGTTTAGGCAGATCAAGGGCTTCCCGGCTGAAGCCGGTCCTACGGGGGTCGGCGCCAGTCCCACTGGCGGGATGCGATGCTTTTTAGTGGGACCGGCTTCAGCC